>JAGCKY010000116.1 GCA_017647245.1 Elusimicrobiaceae bacterium | reverse complement strand
TTCGGCCATTTCCAAATAGCGCGGACCTTTGGCTTCCGTTCCATACATGGTGCCGACTTGACTGCGGTGGCCTTTACCCAAATCTTCCATACCGGCGCCAATGGGTAAACCGTCGTCGGAAAAAGCACTCTGCGTGCGGCCGTATACAATTTGCAAAAACAGCTCGCGCATGGCGGTGTTAATCGCATCGCACACGAGGTCGGAATTTAAGGCCTCTAAAATCGTTTTGCCCGGCAAAATTTCAGCAGCCATAGCGGCCGAGTGGGTCATACCCGAACAACCCAAGGTTTCCACGAGGGCTTCTTTAATTACGCCGTTTTTGACGTTGAGGGTCAATTTGCAGGCGCCCTGTTGCGGAGCGCACCAACCCACACCGTGGGTCAGACCGCTGATATCGTTAATTTGTTTGGCTTTAACCCATTTTCCTTCTTCGGGAATAGGGGCCGGATCGTGCTTAGCGCCTTTGCAGACACAGCACATTTCTTTTACTTCCGGGGTGCATTTATCACAGCTCATGAAGTTCTCCTAATAGGGAATAGATATCTTACCTATATATTTTAGCAAATATCGGGAAATAGCTGGTAGCAACTATTTACATTAAAAGTTGTAGATGTAAGCAGCATTATCTCCCGTCCCGGAGTCGCCATCTTTCTTTTTCTTCCCAGTAACGGATTTACATAGTTTCTGTGCCTGTTCATTAGAAACCAGTGCATAGCAACTTCGTCGACCTGCCCAATTGCTGTAAGTGGTATGCAACTGTCCATAATATAGTCTTACGCCAGGGATACGGCTATCTACTGCTTGTACAGTATCCGGCCCCGTAGTTTTTTTAAGAGAAAGCGTAAGGGTATATCCTGTAGGAGAAGTAAGACTCGATCCGGATACCGTACCCGGAATATCTAGCGCCAAATTATTCCATTGATCTGTATAAGCCCCATTTGCTAAATAATAATCTTCCATGGCTACTAATGCAGAATTTGCTAATGTGATAAGTTGCACAAGTCGTGCTCGCGCCACCGCCAAACGGTATTGCGGCAAGGCAATAGCGGCCAAAATGCCGATAATTAAAACAACGACTAATAGCTCAATCAAAGTAAAACCACGTTTCATTTTGCATTTTCTCCTTGTTTTGTATCGTCATCCCGGACATGGATCCGGGATCCAGTGTTGTTCATAAAGGAAAAACAACCCTTGTAAACGGCGCTGGATTGCGGGTCCACGCCTGCAATGACGACTTCATATGATTCCCTACCCCCATATCATACCAAAAAAAAAAACAAGTCAAGGCCTATTTTTACGACGACAAAAAGATATCATTTGCACCACTCTATCAATTTTCAATACAATATACGTATGAAATTAAATCTGACGGAAAATGATTTGCCCACCAGTACTTTTGCCTGCGGCCCCGGACAAGGCCACGCACAGATACGTCAAACGCCGCTGTATCAAACCTTGTTTGAGCGCAGTCACCGTGCGCCCGACGTTACCACGCACGGGATGTACGCCGCCGCGGAAAAAGAGTTGCGCACCTTACTTGCCATACCGTCAGATTATTTACTTTGTTTCTTTCCGGGCGGTGCGACCACCGCATTAGATGCCGTTACATGGAGCTTAAGTGTGGATAGTGTGTCCGGCTTATCTTTCGGCGCGTTTTCCAAACGCTGGTGCGAGCAGATTACCACGCAAATTCCCGGCCTTAAAAAAGATATTAAAATCCCCCCCGCGGGCACGTTTTTCCCGTGGGAACCCCTCGACACAAACGCCAGTTTGATTTTGCTCACGCCAAACGAAACCTCTACGGGGGTGCAAATCCCGGACCATTATTTATTAGATATTTGGCAGCACAAAGGGCCGCACACGCTGGTGGCGTGGGATTGCACGTCTTGCGCGGGCGGGCGCGTCTTGCCGCAAGCGTATGATATCATGGCATTTGGTTTACAAAAATGTTTCGGTACGGGCGGCGGCACGGCGGTTTTGATTTTGAGCCCGCGCGCGGTAGAGCGCATTAGCGAAGTGAAAAAAATCCGCCAAATCCCGTATAGTTTAGATTTATCTTACGCGGTTACCCATGCGCAAAAAGCCCAAACGATTAATACGCCAAGCACCATGAATATATGGATGTGCTATCAAGCCGCACGCTGGATGAACGCTCACGGCGGGCTGGCGACCATGGAAAATTTATGCCGCGCGCACGCGCAGTATTTATTTGATTGGGCCGCACAAACGGATTGGGTGCGCCCACGGATTTTAGACGAGAAATTGCGCTCTTTTACCACTCCTACTTTTCAAATTACCGACCCGCAAATTTCAGCCGACGCCATTAATCAAGCACTGGCCGAAACCGGGCTTGCTAATTTGCAGGACGGTATCAAAAAATTTACTACCGCACCTGCCAACAGCTTGCGCATCGCGTGCTTTCCGTTTGTGGACCCCAATGGCACCGAACAATACGCCAAACTCACGCGCCTTTTAGACGAAATTGTCCGTCAGTTGCGCAAATAAAAAGCGCAAGACTAATGCCTTGCGCTTTTTTGTCTTTAAAAACTTTACTTGCGCCATTTGAACTGCGCGTTGTACAAGCCGCAGTAAGCGCCTTTCTCTATTTTCAGCAGTTCCTCGTGGCTACCAATTTCCACAATTTCGCCTTCGTTGAGTACAGCAATTTTATCGGCATTGACCACCGTAGACAAACGGTGCGCAATCACAAATACCGTGCGGTTTTTCATCAAGTTATCCAACGCTTTTTGCACAATTGCTTCGGACTTGTTATCC
>JAGCKY010000115.1 GCA_017647245.1 Elusimicrobiaceae bacterium | reverse complement strand
TCAAAAATGCGCTTGCCTTCAATGACTGCGTGATTAAAGCCAGCCAGCCGCGCGCGTTTACCTTGCAAGCTAAACGCAACGGGGAATTTTTCAAACAGTTTTACGGCGACGGGGTCATTATCGCCACGCCGTCGGGCTCTACGGCTTATTCACTGGCCGCGGGCGGCCCGATTGTAGAGCCGCAACTGGACGTATGGACGGTTACCTCTATTTGCCCGCATTCACTGGCCGACCGCGCACTGCTGCTAAACGCAAAAACCGAGCTGACCTTTACGCCGCAATTCAAAAATCCCGCGGACCGCGCGGCTATGAGTTTAGACGGGCAGGAAAATTTTGTTTTGCAAAATGAAGACCGCGTCGTCGTGCGGCGCGCCGCGTGCGAAGCACAACTGATTACGCCCAAAGATTTTGATTTTTTTAACCGCCTGCACACCAAACTGGAATGGGGGACGCGCTGATGCTCACCAAACTTTCCGTGCGCAACTTAGCCGTCATTTCCCGGGTGGAATTTACCCCCAAAGCCGGGCTCAATGTTTTCACCGGGGAAACGGGCGCGGGTAAATCCGTGGCCATTTCCGCTTTGAGTTTTGTGCTCGGCGCGCGCGGGTCCATTTCGCTCATCAAAGACGGCGCGGATAAACTAGAAGTACAGGCCGAATTTGAAAATACTTTGTCTAAACCCTTGTTGCAAAAATATGCCTTATCCGGTAAGGCGCTTACTTTGACCCGCAGTTTGGACCGCAACGGTAAAAGCAAAGCTACCGTCAACGGTAAACCGGTTGCCGCGGCAGTACTGGCCGAAATCGGGCGCAAGCTGGTGGATTTTCACGGCCAGCACGAACATCAAAGTTTACTCCGCCCCGAAGTGCAATTGCAACTGTTAGACACCTTTGCCAAATTAAATCCGCTACGTGAAAAAGTGCACACCGCTTATAAAAATTGGCGCGAAGCGCAGGCGCGTTTGGAAGCGGCGCAACTTTCCGAACAGGAAAAACAACGCCAATTGGATTTATATTCTTTTCAGTTGCAGGAAATTGAAAAAATTAATCTTCAACCCGGCGAAGATTTAGAGCTTGAGCAAAAACTGCCGCAACTTAAACACGCGGGACGTTTGTTGGAACTAGCGTCCTCTGCTTACACCGATTTATATGAGGCGGAAAATTCCGCAGTTACCTTGCTCGGCCGCGCCGCACGCCAAGCCAAAGAAA
Organism: Elusimicrobiaceae bacterium; assembly: GCA_017647245.1. Taxonomy (GTDB): domain Bacteria; phylum Elusimicrobiota; class Elusimicrobia; order Elusimicrobiales; family Elusimicrobiaceae; genus Avelusimicrobium. Next base: position 2,810 of record JAGCKY010000115.1, on the reverse strand, counting down.
TGGCAGATTTGGATGAGCAGGCCGCCGTACTTGCCGACAGTTTGGCCCAAGCCGAAACGCTTGTATCCGATGCCGCGTCCGATTTAAGTGCGTATCAAGAGGGTTTGCACGCCGACCCGCAGACCCTAGATGATATGCTTTCGCGCCATGAAAAATTAAAACGCTTGAAACTCAAATACGGCCCCGAACTGACCGACGTGCTCAAAACCGCCGAGGAAATGAAAGCGCAAATTGACCGCCTGCAAAATGCGGAGCTGTTGCAAGAAGAATTGGAAAAAGAAGTGCAAAAAACGCGCAAAGAAGTAGACACCCTTTGCGAGCAACTGCACACCAAACGCCACGCGGCCGCGCAAAAATTAGCCGCTACATTGCAAAAGGAAATCAGCCCGCTGGGCTTTACCGGACTTATTTTTGAAATCGCCGTGGAAATGGACGGCGAAAATCCCGGTCCGACGGGCGCGGACGAAGTGGAATTTTTATTCTCCCCTAACCCGGGCCAAGCGCCGCGGCCGCTGCGCGCGGTGGCATCGGGCGGCGAACTTTCGCGCGTAATGCTGGGGCTCAAAACCGTTTTAGCCGGAGATATTCCCGTCATGGTATTTGACGAGGTGGACACCGGCATCGGCGGGCGCACGGCGACGTTGGTCGGCCGTAAATTGCGCGCGGTAGCGGACGGCAGACAAGTACTTTGCGTAACCCATTTAGCCAGCGTAGCCGCGTGTGCCAACGCGCATTTCTACATAGAAAAATCCACCGACGGCAAAAAAACCGATGTGGCTTTGCACGCTTTAGAAGGCGAAAAAGTCACCGCGGAAATTGCCCGTATGTTGGGTGCGCTTTCCGATAAAGACGACACTGCCCTCGCCCACGCGCGCAAGATGTTAGTCGACGCACAAAAATAATCTATAAAAAGTGCTTTCTTTTCCCCCCGCTTTTGATACAATATAAAGGTAACAGCAGGGCGGGTTCTCTGCTGAATTTAACAAAAGGAGTTGTTTATGGCTTGCAATCACAAACGCTGCTGTTGGTTTCCTCACAACTGGTTCTGCCTCAGAGGGCTGTACTGGATTTTTGTGACGTTGTTTTATTTGACCTTGGCGTATAGCTTGTACTTGATTTACGTGGTCAGCACGGCTCCGATGCTCAGCGGTGCTGCGTATTGGTCTGCTTTGTTGGGTTTAATCCTAAACGCATTAAGCGTAATGCTCGGGCTCTTGACCGTTGCCGCTATTTTGAAAGCCCTGCGCAAAATCGTACACGCGGTGGCTCCTTGCTGCTGCCACGAAGAAAAGAAAGAAGAAGTCGTCGTTGTCAGCTCGCAAGACAAATAAGTTTCATTTCAGAAGGCGGCCCCGTGCCGCCTTCTGTCTAATGGGCCGCGTATGAGAAAACAAATTTTTTTACTGGTATTTCTTTTTGCCGTTTCCTTCTCGTTTGCCGAAACCGTCCAACTCAAAGACGGTACCTTTATCAGCGGCTCTATTACCTCTCAAACCGAATACGTTTTAAACATCACCACCTCGTATGGGCCCGTGGTGCTTAATCAGCGCGAAGTACAGGCCATTTTACCCGACAAACACCGCGTGCACTTAAAAGGCGGCACGCAACTCATTGGGGTTATTACCGATTTAGACGAATTTAATTTAAAGTTACAAACCGATGAAGGCACGGTAAATATAGACATGCCGCAAATCGTATCCGTGGAAGTATACGATTACGAACAAGGCGACCGCGCGCAGGAAAATATCACCCATCGTCAGGCAGAGCAACAAGCACAGGCTGCCGCCCAAGCCGCGGCCGCCACCGCCGCCACGGCAACCGCCGCGGGTGGGCTGACTTTTGATTCCGATATTGAAAAAGTGTTTGACGTGCAAAAAGCCGAGGTGGTTAACGGCCAAGCACAAAGCGTGCGCGAAATTTCCGCTGCGCAAATCCGCGCTCAACAGGCCGCCGCTATGAGCGATGAGGAGGCCTTTTTAAAAGGCGTTTCCAATAAAGAGCAGGAACAAGCTATTTCGCAAACGGCCGAAGCGGCCCGCAGCGGCAAGTTAGAAAAAACCAAAAAAGCCGCCGCCAAAAAGGCCCAGCGCCCCAATGAAAGTGCCACCAACAAATTCTTTTCTCTTTCCGCCGGAGTGCAGATCAATCAGTTGAAATTAGACAACAGCCAGCGCGACGGTTTTGCCGGTACGAACCCCTACGAAGTGGGTGGCACGTCCGTGCGGGTGGAAGGGACCTTTTTATGGCGTATCAAAAGCAGTAATTTGTGGCTTGGTCCGTCGTTAGCAATTGCCAATCTTCCCAAAAGTTCCTTTAAAGATTTAGACCCCAGCATCGGCCCCAATCCCGATACTACCGACGTTACTACCAGCGGACAACTGATAGATTTAATGGTCAAAGCCAATTATTATTTTAACCCCAAAAATTTGTTTGTCGTTTATGCTACCGCAGCCGGCGGATACCGTATGTTTACGCTTAATTACCACGGCGTGGTGCGCGGAGAAAACATCAATAACAATGCTCCGATCGGTTCGTTGGGTATCGGTATACAAACGTATTTGGATGATTTGATTGTCGGCGTGGAAGTCAGCGAGCAAATTACTTCCTATTCCAAAGAACTTAAAAATTCTTCCAATACCGCTACCGTCGCTTCGGTCACCTTTAGTTGGAAATTTTAATGAACATTTTAGTTTTGCCCAATAGTTTAAAAGGTTCTTTAAGCGCGCGCCAAACGGCGCGCCTTTTGCAAACGGCTTTGGGCAAAAAACACCGCGTGAAAGCGTTCCCGCTATCCGACGGCGGGGACGGGT
>JAGCKY010000114.1 GCA_017647245.1 Elusimicrobiaceae bacterium | reverse complement strand
CGGCCAATTCTCCCGCTAACAAACGGGCTGTTTCTTCTCCGCCCAATTTATCAATAAAACCCAAATCAAAAGCGCGTTTACCGGTAAAAATACGACCGTCGGTATAAGCGGCCATATCTTCCGGCTTTACTTAGGGACGGCCCGCTTTTACGGCTGCTAAAAATTGTTGGTAAGTATCATCCACCATATCTTGCAAAATGGCTTTTTCCGCGTCAGTCATCGGGCGATAGGCAGAGCCGATGTCTTTGTATTTGCCGGAGGTGATGGGCGTTACGGAAATACCCAATTTGTTAAACAATCCTACCACATTGCCCGATTGCATAATCACCCCTACAGAGCCTGTAATGGTCCCCGGTTCGGCCACGATTTTATCGGCCGCCATAGCAATGTAAAATCCGCCGCTAGCCGCCACATCGCGAAACAGCGCCACTACTTTTTTACCTTTTTCTTTGGCACGCAAAATTTCGCTGTAAATATCCTGCACAGAGGCTACCGTACCGCCCGGAGAATTGATATCCAACACAATGGCTTTGACGCGGTCTTCTTTCGCCGCTTCGCGGATACGTTTGGAAATATAGGACGCATTGGACGGACGTGCAAAGGGACTATTGCTGTCTTCCTCGCTAATCACGCCGCGCACTTTTATCCATGCAATACCTTCTTTACCGCTACTTTTGGATTTGCCCGACGTTACAAAAGAATGTTTTCCTTTGGCAGAATTTACGCAGTGGCTGGGCTGTAAGCTTAAATATACGCCACACACAGCCGAAATACAAAACGCAATTAACACCAGCAAGGACCAAAAACCGCCCGGATGGCTGGGCCGATATTCTCCCATTTGCACTTCCTCTCCGTCGGGCTGGCGCACGCCGTCTCTAAACGAGCCATAGATAATGTTACCAAAAGTATCCGTGGGGTCTTTTCCCTCTAACTCTTTTTCCAAGTCTTTCCCTATTTTTGCATCGGCATTTTCCGGTGCATTTCCCTGTTTCTCTTCCATAAGAGCTCCTTTTGTAAAATCTAACTTCATTATACCAATTAATGCTAGAATAATTGGGAGATATCCCGCTGTTTTGCGGACAGGAGAATGTATGTTTGAGGGAATTTATACCGCTTTAGCCACACCGTTTACGCCACAAGGCCGAATTGATTTTGCCGCATTGGAAATTTTACTGGAAAAACAAATTGCCTCCGGCATTGACGGGCTGGTGCTTTTGGGCACTACGGCCGAAGCTGCCACATTAGACGAAGCCGAAAAAGACGAACTGTTATGCGCGGCCATGAAACAAATTAATAAACGCGTCAAAGTGATTATCGGCACCGGCACGAACTGCACCCGCACGATGTTGCAAAACACGCAAGCCGCACTCAAACACAACCCCGACGGTGTGCTGATTGTAACTCCTTACTATAATAAACCCAATCCCTCGGGCCTGATAGAACATTACCGTCAGGCCGCGCAACTGGGCGCGCCGATTGTGCTCTATCACATTCCGGGCCGCACGGGGCTGAAATTACCGCCGCAAGTACTGGCCGATTTGCTCACAAAAGTGCCGCAAATCAAAGCCGTCAAAGAGTCTGATTACGACATGGCCCAAGTGACCGATACCGCTGTAAAATTTTCTAAAAAGATAGATTATTTGTGCGGTAATGATGATTTGTTTCCGCAGTATTTGGCCGTCAATGCAAGCGGTATCATCAGCGCGGCGGCCAATGTGCTCGCGCCCGCGTTTGTCAAAATGTACAGCGCATGGCAAAAAGGCAACACGCAAAAAACATTTGAACTTTTCAGCAAGGCCTATCCGCTCATCAAAGCGTGCTACACCGAAACAAATCCCACCTGCGTAAAATACTTACTTTCCCTGTTGGGTATCGGCGGGGAAACGGTGCGTTTGCCGCTGGGCCCCGTGTCCGATGAGCACAAAGCAAAAATAGACGAAATTTTTGCTAAAACAGATAAATCTTTACTGATTTGAGGAACGTATGGCAACGGTTGGTATCGTGGGAATTAACGGAGTAGTCGGACAAACTTTGCACAAACAATTTGCGCAAATCACCGTGCCGTTTGAAACAAAAACTTTCGGTCGCCAAGACAAAATCCCTGCGCTGGATATTGCGGTTTTGTGCACGGATAACCCCGACAGTGTGCGTTTGGTATCCGAATTGAAAGACCGCGTGAAATACATTGTGGATATGTCCGCGCAGTACCGCCAAGACCCGCACGTGCCGCTGGTTATTCCGGAAATTAATCCGCATACGATTACAAAAGATACCCGCTTAATCGCCAGCCCCAACTGCACCACAACAGGCCTAGTCATGACGCTTAAACCTTTAATGGCGCATTACACGTTAAAAGAAGTATTTTTCTGCTCGTATCAGGCCATCAGCGGCGGCGGTAAAAAACTGTTGGAAAATTTCCACACACCGGGCTCTTTGTACGAAAATAATTGCGTACCGCTTATCGGCTCTGTCCAAGACAACGGCTACACGTCCGAAGAATTAAAAGGCATTTACGAAACGCGCAAAATTTTGGAACTTCCGAAGATAAAAGTTTATCCGCACACCGTGCGCGTGGCGGTGGAAAACGCACACAGTTTAGGCGTCTCCTTGCGTGCAGAGCAGCCGTTTGATTTGGAGCAAGTGAAAAAATTATGGAACGATTTTCCCAATCTAACATACAGCGAAGAAATCAAAACGCCCAAGCAAATCAGCGGTACGGAAACGACCTATGTTTGCCGTTTGCGCCGCGACGTGGAAGACCCGTGCATTATTCACTATTTTATTACGTTTGATAATTTGCTTAAAGGAGCCGCTATGAACGCGCGGCAAATTGTACAATTATTGCTGGAGCAGTTTGTATGAAACAAGTCATTATCAACGGTATCAAAGGTAAAATGGGCCAAGCTATTGCGCGTTTGATTGAACAAAATCCGCAATGGGGGCTCACCGTGGCCGGCGGGCGCAAGCGCGGCGACAGCTTTGATATGGACGGCGATATTATCATTGATTTTTCTTCTCCCGAAGGGGCGCAAGAGGCCTTTAATTGGGCTAAACAACACAAAGCCGCCTGTCTTATCGGTACGACCAATTTGCCTGAACGTTTTTTGTTTCAAATGCAAGAAGAAAACAAAATCCCGCTTTTTTATGCGCCCAATGTCAGTTTGAGCGTGTACTTGTTTGGCGAATTGTTAAAATATGCGTGCAAATTATATCCCGGTTACGATAAAGCTTTGCACGAAATACATCACACGCAAAAAAAAGATGCCCCGTCGGGCACAGCTAAAAAATTAGCCGAACTGATTGATTTACCCGCAAACAAAATTTCCTATGAGCGCATCGGACAAACGCCGGGCACACACATTTTATCTTTATCTTCGCCCTATGATAAAATCACCTTACGCCACGAGGCATTAAACCGTGATTTGTTTGCCGATTCTGCCGTGCGTATTGCGGCGTGGCTGGTTAAACGTCCGGCGGGCTTTTATACGATTTCAGACTATGCAAAATTTGTTTTGAAAAATTCTAAAAAAGGAAACAAATTATGAAAATTCAT
>JAGCKY010000113.1 GCA_017647245.1 Elusimicrobiaceae bacterium | reverse complement strand
TTGACTTGTTTTTTTTTTGTTGGTACAATACGGGGCTAGTGACTATTTTAAAGTCGTCATTGCGGGCGTGGACCCGCAATCCAGCGTCGTTTATAGAGTTGTTTTTCCTTTTTGCACAACGCTGGATCCCGGATCCATGTCCGGGATGACGCATAGAGGAGAGAGTATTTTATGAAAAAAGCATTTACGCTTATAGAGCTGTTAGTAGTTGTATTAATTATAGGTATACTGGCGGCGATTGCCGTGCCGCAATATCAAAAGGCAGTGATGAAAACGCGCTATGGCTCATTGAAAACGCTGGCCCGCAGTATTGCTAATGCGGAAGAAGTGTATTATATGGCCAACAATACATACAGCACAGACTTTGAAGAATTGGATGTACAAATGCCCGGAGGGAAATTAAATGACAGTGTGAATAGATCCTATAAATATGGTTGGGGCTGGTGTTCTTTAGATAATACGGAAAATATATCTAGTGTAAGTTGCACCAATTCATTGATTCAAATGTCATATGCCATTCGTTTATTACATTCTGTGAACAACCCGGGCAAACAATTGTGTGTAGCGTACGGATCGAGCGATGCAAATACCTTGCAAGCGCAAATTTGCAAAGCAGAAACAGGGAGAACGACACCTTCTGTTACCAACGCAGATGAGGGAAATCGGTATACATCTTATTGGTATCAATGAGACAGCAAAATAAACCCCCGCATATTATTTCGGGGGTTTAGCTCATGTATGTCATTTTCATGACCTCTGTTCCTCTTTCCCGCCAGAGCTATGCGCCTGGGCCTTCACGCAATCGGGCAACACACTGTGCCACCAGCAACTGCAGCCAAAAGCATCATGCTTTCCAACGGTACTCTTATCACTAGTATAAGCGTTTTTTGGAAAATTTCAAGGGGTATTTTGAAAATTTATTTTTCGCCGGATAATTTATAATCCAGCCATTTATCAAACGCAAAGTCGCTGATTAATAATAAAGGAGTGGTGGCCATCGTGCCGTACACGCGGGTGCGGGAAATTTTAACGCGCACGTGCGGGTCAAGCAAATTTTGTTCCTGCTCCAATAAGTTTAAAGTATCGGCCGCCCATAAAATAGGCCAAGCTACCGCCGCGCGGTGGCGCGGTTGCGTGATAGGCAGTCCGGCAAAATAACGATGTGCCGATTGCAATTTTTTGCGTGCCCAAGTAATCCATTTACGTTTGACCGGCTCAAATTTTGCGCTAAATTCCGGCTTGAGTAAATCGGTAGCGATGAGACCTTCGTCCACCAAATCGTCCGACGGAATATAACAGCGTCCGATGCGCAAATCGCGCGGCAAATCGCGCAGGATATTAACAATTTGCAAACCGTCGCCGATGTCTTTTCCGAGTGGCAAAAATAAATTCGGATGCAGTTGCGAAGCGTGCGTGTGGTCTATGAGCCGACTCCAAAAACGCCCCGGCTCACCTCCCATTAAATGACAATAATTTTCCAATTCTTGTGGGGTTTGAAACGCGCGCAGCTTGCCGGATTTTTCGTCCGGGAAAGTTTGCAAATCAATTTTCATTCCCTCGCAAACGGCCTGCACCACGTCCAGCGTGGCCTGACGCTCAAAATCATTTAATTTGTTAAAAGCTGTGGCGCACGCAGGGAAATTGCGCAAGAGTTTTTCTTCTGCTTGATTAGCGACAGAAGGAGAAATGGCGTGCACCAATTGCTCTACTTTTTTTTCATCGGGCTGTTGCACCAGCGCGGGAAAAATTTCAATCCAATGCAGTCTTTGTTCGGGCGGCAAGAGCGAAGTATCGGCAATGCTGTCGGCATAGCGGCACAATAAATAAGCTACGCAAAAAGTACCGCGTACATTGGCCGGTAACAGCCGCGCACTTAAATATAAACTGCGGGAAGTTTGCTTTAAAAGTTCGTTCAAATCCGTCATAGATTATTAATAGTATAAAATTTATTGACACAAAACACAAATATGTAGTATATTGTTTATATGCAAAAGATGAATGCACACAAACATTGTCTATCTATTATGAATAATTTCGCCCTAATTATTATGGTGACGAAAGGAGATAGCGTTTGCGAGTGCGCATAAAATAAAATTTGTTTTGCAATTAATAAACCTCGCATTAAAAAAGATGCGAGGTTTTTATTTTGAGGATAAACAGGAGAAAGACAAAAATGAAAAAGTTAGTAATCACAGCAGTAGTAGTCGGATTCGCCGCGGTAGCGGCCCAGGCACAAGATTTCGGTGCCGTCAGAGTGACCAGCGAAGTATGGGGGCGTGCCGCCAACATTAGTGCACAAGCAAATAAAAAAGCAGTTGCCACGGTAGACTCTTTGAGCGCCGCGGCCGCTAAAAAAGCCGAACAAGAAAAAGTCCGCCGCGCCAGAGAAGAACAAGCTCAAGCTCAAAAAGCGGCTAAACAAAATAAACACTTTTCGCATGTTCCCGCCACGGGTGCGATGCGCGATTATGCGGTAGAAGGCCGTTTACAAGAGAGCGCCGCTAAAGTGGACGCCACAAGCGGTAGCGACGGCCGCCAGGTTAAAAAAGAAAAACCCGCCGCCAAAAAAGCCAAAAAGAGCAATTGGGTTTTACGCGCGATGGGTATTGCAAAAGGCGAAAACGAAACCGAAGCCGAATATACTGCCCGCGTAGAAGCAATGGCTTTCTGCAACAAATAATTTGCTGTTATACAGCAATGGGTACAAGAGACTGCGTTTTGCGCAGTCTCTTTTTTTGTTGTGTAATTTTCTTTATTCGTCATCCCGCAGTGTTTCTGTGCGGGATATAGTCGTTTTCTTGTCGGCAAAAATGCCCCTTGACTTGTTTTTTTTTTTGGTACGATATGGGGGTAGTGACTATTTTAAAGTCGTCATTGCGGGCGTGGACCCGCAATCCAGCGTCGTTTATAGAGTTGTTTTTCCTTTATGAACAACGCTGGATCCCGGATCCATGTCCGGGATGACGCATAGAGGAGAGAGTATTTTATGAAAAAAGCATTCACGCTAATAGAGCTGTTAGTTGTTGTTTTAATCATCGGTATACTATCTGCCATTGCACTGCCGCAATATCAGACGGCCGTAGAAAAATCGCGTATTACTGAATTATTTATTTTGACGCGTCATGTTAAAGATGCGCAAGAAGTTTACTATTTAGCAAATGGAAGCTATGCAAGCAATTGTACGGAGTTAGGTATACAAATACCCGGCGGATATACATTATCGGAAGATGAGTATTTGACCAATGAGACGAAACATTTTCAAGTGGATTGTAATCGCGGGGCGCGTCTCAACAATGCATCTGTTCGCGCAACCGGTATATATACGCCTGATTCAAATAAAAGTTCATTGGCTTTGGAATTTGCTTTTTCACAGGGAGAGGGTAATGAAAAGAAAAATTCAATTTGGTGTTATACAAAAAATACAGATTTGTATCGTATCTGTAAATCCATGTGTGGCGAACTGACAAATTACAGGTGTACTATAAACTAATTTTTTTCCATACGCGTGCTCTCATTTTCATTTATTCATCATCTTGCCTCGTAGGTAACAAATGGCATGAGGTATATTTTGATTGTTTTTCTCATCGTAAAAATATCCATTGACTTGTTTTTTTTTTTTGGTATGATATGGGGGTAGTGACTATTTTAAGGTCGTCATTGCGGGCGTGGACCCGCAATCCAGCGTCGTTTATAGAGTTGTTTTTCCTTTATGAACAACGCTGGATCCCGGATCCATGTCCGGGATGACGCATAGAGGAGAGAGTATTTTATGAAAAAAGCATTTACACTAAT
>JAGCKY010000112.1 GCA_017647245.1 Elusimicrobiaceae bacterium | reverse complement strand
CGAGCTGTGCGGTACGGTGGAAGAAGTCGGCCCGGAAGCCAAAGGATTTAAAAAAGGCGATTTTATTTCTATTGAATCGCACGTCTGGTGCGGACAATGCTATGAATGCCGCCACAATCACCGCGATGTGTGTGCACATAACCAAACGATTGGTTTGGACCGCCCCGGCGGATTTGCGCAGTATGCGGCTATTCCCGCGCGTTGCGGTTGGAAACATGCTGACGATAGTTTGAAAGATATCGGCTCAATTATGGAGCCGCTTGGCAATGCCGTATATGCCACCCTTAAAAACGATATCGTCGGTAAAGTGGTGCTGGTAAACGGTATGGGGGCGCAAGGTTTGTTTGCCGCCAACGTGGCTAAAGCCGCGGGCGCGGCCAAAGTTATCGCCACGGAAACTTCCGCTTTTCGCAAGAAACTCGCCGAGCAAATGGGCGCAGATGTGATTATTGACCCCAATGAATCCGGCGCGCTTCAAAAAATTATCCAAGCGTCCGGCGACGAAAAAGGCGTGGACGTGGTTATTGAAATGTCCGGCCACCCGGCGGGCATTGATTTGGCGTTGCGTGCGATTAAACCCGCGGGACACTTTGTGGCGTTTGGGTTGCCCGGCGGGCCGATTACGATTGACTATGCTAATCTCATTGTGTTTAAAGGCGTGCAAGTGCAAGGACTCACAGGCCGCCAAATATATGAAAGTTGGTACACTATGGACGCACTTTTGCGCGCGGGCAAAATCAATCCGCGCCCGGTGATTACGCATCAGTTTGAGATGAAAGATTTTGAAAAAGCGTTTGCGGCCATGACGGACCCGGAGCGCAAATGCGGCAAAGTCATTATGATTCCTTAAGGAGAAACTATGAACAAAAAGTTTGATTTTTTAGACGAAGAAATCGCACAACTCAAAGCGGAAAACCGCTTTATCAAGTTGCACATTTTGGAAAGTGAGCAAGCCCCGGTGGCGGTGATTGACGGCAAAAAAGTAGTCAATCTCACGTCTAACAATTATCTCAATATGACCACGCACCCGAAGGTCAAAAAAGCCGCCACGGAAGCCATAGAAAAATACGGTATCGGCACGGCGGCGGTGCGTACGATTATCGGCACGATGACCATGCACGAAGAATTGGAGCGGCGGCTAGCGAAATTTAAAGGCGCGGAAGCGGCCATTTTGACGCAGTCCGGCTTTACTGCCAATACTGCTACCTGCCAATGTCTAATGACTTCGCCGCAAGACGTATTGATTTCCGACGAGCTAAACCACGCGTCTATCATTGACGGCGGACGTTTGGCTAAAGCGCAAAAAAAAGTATACCGCCACAGCGATATGGCACATTTGAAAGAAATTTTGGAAAGCGAAGAAGTTAAACGCGCGCGCCGCAAATTATTGGTAACTGACGGTGTATTTAGCATGGACGGCGATATTTGTAATTTGCCCGACATTGTGGAACTGTGTGACAAACACGGCGTGCTGACCATGATTGATGACGCACACGCGTCGGGTGTTTTGGGTGAGCACGGACACGGCACGGTGGAACATTTTCATATGCAGGGCAAAGTGGATATTCAAATCGGCACGCTGTCTAAAGCATTTGCGGCCGTCGGCGGTTATGTGTGCGGTCCGCAAAAACTGCGCGATTATATGGTCTCTACCGCGCGTCCGTTCCTATTCTCCAGTTCACAACCGCCCTCTGTAATTGCTACATGCTTGGCGGGTTTAGATGTGATTGAAAACGAGCCGGAACGCTTGAAAGCCTTGTGGGATAATACGCATTATTTTAAACAGGCGCTCAAAGATGCGGGCTTTGATACGGGCCACAGCGAAACGCCGGTCACCCCTGTTATGGTGGGCGACAGCGCTAAAGCCAAGGAATTAAGCAAACGCTTGTTTGACGAAGGCGTGTTTGCGCTGGCGATTGTGTTTCCGACGGTACCGAAAGGCAAGGAGCGTCTGCGCACGATTGTAACGGCGGGCCACACGCGCAAGGATCTTGAATTTGCCGCGGCAAAATTTGCCAAAGTCGGCAAAGAAATGGGCCTGATAAAATAAGTTTGATTGTTTGAAACACACACAAAAAAGCGCAAGGCAGTTTGTCTTGCGCTTTTTGTGATTAGAATTTATTTATATCTCCAAGTGGTGTAATTGGCAGAAGTGTTTCGGGTGGTATAGGTGGTCCGCCCTGTTTCGACTTTACATATCTGATTTTGCACAGAAGACAAATCTGTATTAGTTGTCGCGCAAGTTTGCCGATTTCCCTCGGTGGAATGTATTAGCCGGACCTGATACTCCATGCCTATATCTGTATTTTGGCAAGCAACTTGATTTTTACTTGTATCTTTGGAATCGTTGATCTCTGTATAGCAATATCCCCAGTCATAATTATAAATGTTTTCGTGGTTTGGGCTAGGTGTACCGCCGGGAAGTTGTATATCCAATTCCTCCGGTTTAGTGGCATAGTATCCGTTGGCTAAGTAGTAAACTTCCTCTGCTTGCGCCAAACCGTGTGCCAATACTTTAAGCTGCGTAAATCTGCTTTTCATCACCGCTTTTCTGTACTGCGGCAGGGCAATCGCGGCCAAAATGCCGATGATAAGCACGACTACTAATAATTCAATAAGGGTAAAGCCAAAAGAATCTGTCGTCCTGAGGTGTTTTTGCTCAGGACCTCGTCGTTTCTGAGTAAGCGGATGAGATCCTGAACAAAGACTTTTCAGGATGACAGTATTATTTATATCCTTTTTATTTTCTTCCATAACATTCTCCTCTCTAAAAATTTCTAAAACCTTGCGAATAAATCGCAAGGGGCCAGAAGCAAAAAACGTTCTATAGCAAATCCGGCTCCAAAGAAAGTATACCAAAAAAAAAAAACAAGTCAAGCCCTATTTTTACCTTCTTAAAATAGTGATAAAAATCCCCTGCGTGTAAGCAGGGGATTTGTGCTGAGAAAGATTATTTTCCTAAAATCTTTTTGGCGACGCGGTGGGCAAAAGAATCATTGTTCAAATCCACAATCTGTTGCAAGGCGCGGCGGGCCTCTTTGGGTTTGCTGTCTTTTAAATTCATGTATACCATAAACAGCGCCAGTTCGTTTTGGGGGTCTTCTTTGAGCATTTCACGTGCGGCTTGCAAAGAAGCGGCAGACTCTTTTTGTTGGTATAACCAAATCGTTCTAATGGCTTTGAGCTCGGCATTATCGGGTGCAAGCCAAATGGCTATTTCCAAATCAGCCAGCGCATCTGCCATGCGCCTCAGCCCTTTATAAGCGTGCGCGCTGAGCAGCCAATAAGCTTCCTGCGAAGGGTCCTCTGTTTTGGCCATCGTGATATTGATAAAAGCTTTTTCAAAGTCGCGTTGTTTTAAACAAGCATAAGCATAAGACGCGCGGTATCGGGCGGATGCCTGTGGATTGAGCGTGAAAAACTGATTGTAATACTGGCGGGCTTTGGAATAAAAACCCATGCGGATATAATTGTCGGCTTGGCCGGATAAGGCTTCGGTATTGTGGGAGTCTAATTCCAATGCGCGGTTGTATAGCTCAATGGATTGGTCTATGAGTTGCGTACGTTGATACAACGCGGCGGCGGCTATTTATAAAGGTACATTGTCATCGTGAACTTCCAACGCTTCCAAATACACTTCCAATGCTTTTTCGGGGCGGTTTAGTTGTTCGTAACTCAACCCCAATAAACGGTAGGCGCGTGCTTCGCGGCGTTTTATATTTTTTGTTTTGTAAATATAATTAGACAATGCGGTAACGGCTTGTTCGTATTGGCCCTGTTCATATAAATCGCGTGCTTGCACATATTCCTTGCGGTCTTTAAAAGAAATGCCAAACAGCCCCGCCTGCATTGGCAGTACCGTCAGAAAACATAAAATCAGTAATAAAAATTTATTTCTTAATAATGTCATCTATCGCAAATAACAGTAGGTCTTCCTGCAAGGCGTCTAATGCTCTGTTGGCCGAGCGAATCCCTACTTCTCCGGCAAAGGGTAATTTGTTTAGTTCTAAAGTGCTTGTATTAACGACCCGGTTTTCAATAGAAAAATTGCTTTTTTGGGCCGATTCCTGAATCATGGCCGCGGCCCGCACATCGCCTACACGCATTAAATAAGCAGCTACCGAATGGGGAGTTTCGGAAGCGAAATCTAACGGAGTAATAGAAGCAATGATATAGTCAGCGCCTTTGTTTTTTACAAGATTAACAGGTAAATAATTTACTACGGCTCCGTCTACCAAATAGCGGTGGCGGTATTGCACAGGTTCAAATACACCGGGTAAATTCATGCTGGCGCGTACGGCAATATCCAACGGACCTGAATCAAATACCACCTGCTCGCCCGTTTTTACGTCCATAGCGGCGGTAGCAAACGGAATAGGCATATTCTCAAATTGCATATCGCCTAATTGTTCGTGAATAAAGGTTTGCAGATTGCTAGATGACGGAAGTCTGTTTAAAAATACAAAGCGCAAAATACCCATTACATTAAAATCAGGGGTAATGGTACTAATGGTAATGTGATTGCCGATTTCCCACATTTTATCAATGGGTACTCCGGCGGCATATAAAGAGCCGACAATCGCCCCCATGGAAGTGCCTGCCATCATATCAATGGGTACGCCGGCATTGTGCAATACTTCCAGCACGCCCACGTGTGCAAAGCCGCGCACGCCCCCGGCAGATAAAGCCACGCCTACTTTGGGACGTTCTTCCTTAGGCAGTTGTGTAAATTCGTCCCACAGAAATGAACGCAAGATATTGTCTTGAGTGACATAGGGCAGCTCTGCGGCCACGGGACCCCAGCATGCAATAAGCAGCAGACAAGCAATCAGGCGTTTCATAGTTTATTTTTTGTACTTATAAATCGCGGCCGATGGCCCATTCCAATCCGGCTTTGGCAGATAAATTATTGCGTACGGCCTCGTAATAGCTTTGACCCATGTGATAATAGGCGTTGAGTGCTTCCAAAGCTTGTACGTCGGGGCGAGCGGCCTTTTCGGCATGGGTAAGTGATTTTTGCACATCGTTCCATGCGCTTTGGCGCGTAAACACCTCGGCCTGCCAGAAAGCCATATTGGCATAATTTTCGGCCACTTCTACCCGAATAGTATCTTCAATGGAGGAGCGACGCAAAGTGCTTTGTTTTTGTTCGGCTTTTCTGCGGGTAGATTGGGTGAATAATTTGTAAGAAATCGGTAAGCGAATCGCCAACGAAATTTGTTTATTTTCATCAGATAAATCTTCAAAGCCCAAGCGCTCATACGTGCCGGTTAAAAGGATATCCGGATAACGGTGGGAAAGCGCCAAATCAATGGCCAAATTATCCAATTCTAATGCGTAAATAGCGGATTTGAGTTCGGGTCTGAACTGCATAGACCATAAATTTAAATGTGGCAAATCCAATTGCACTTCTACCGGTTTAAAATCACCTTTTACGGTGATGTCTGAATTGAGTTCCTTGTTAAGTACTACCAACATGGCCAGTTGTGCTTTGTGCAAATCATTATCAGCGGCATTTTTTACAGAAGACAAGACTGAAGATAAGTATTGCGCGCGTACTTTGTCCCACGCCGATAAACTCATAGAACGGGTATAATTTTTGGCCTTGGTTTGTACGGTTTGAGCCAACTGTGCATTGTACTGGGCATAAAGCAAAGCAAAGAAGGCCTGCTTAATATCACGCACCAGTGAATTTTTAATGGCTTCGTAGTGGCTTTGGGCTTGTTTTAAATTAGCTTGCGCAATTTTAAGCGTATTGTGCAAACGTCCGCCGCTGTAAAGATATTGGGTAGCGGTTATACCTGCTCCAAAAAACTGATGTTTATTGTCCGTATTATTGTTGCTGGGAATGAGGCGATTTCCGACGGAGTCGGGCAAAACCATAGGGTAATCCAAATCATACCAAGTGGCGGAACCTTGCAAAGCCAGTTGCGGTAAAAACAAAGCGCGCGCCTCTTTGACTTGTTGTTCGGCAATGATAATTCCCTGCTGGGCAGAAAGAAATTTATTGTTGTTTTCCAACCCCAAACGAATGGCACTTTCCAACGTGAGTTCTTCATTGACTAAATTGGAAAACTGCACGCCGTACTCCGTTTGCGCCGCCAGCGGCAGTACGGCAAATAACCCCACACATAAAGCAATAATTTTTTTCATATTTTATTTTTTCTTATTGATTTCAGCTTCTACCCGGTCCATCATTTTGTTAAATTCTTCTTGCAATTCGGTTAGTTGGTCGCCTTTACGCAAATGCACGCGTTGCGAAAAATCACCTTTGGCAATGGCCTTGCAAGTTTGCTCAAAACGGTAAACCGGGCCGGCCATTTTATGCGATAAAATGGCGGAAATTAATACTACAAATACGACGTAGATAATTAATTTATAAATAAAGCTGTAGGCCATGGAAGGGAACTGGTCGTATAGCGGTTGGAGCAAAACGGGATATTTGTCAAAAGCTTCATTGAGCGTAAAAGTCAGCTCATAAGCTATAATCAAAAGACCGGATAAAACGCTTAAAATAATCAGCAGCATATAGCGTAGCTGCAGATTTTTTTTAACAAAAATCGTGCGTCTTTTAAAACGGGTGGGCGGCGTTTTTTCTTCCATATATCCTCTAGAAATTAGTTACGTAGCGCAGTTGTACAATGCGTTCGTTTTCTTCTCCGCGGCCGATGCGGCGCACCGCAGCCGATAAAGCCAAAGACGGCGCAATATAAAGCCGCGCCCCGACGTTAAAACGAGAATCACGCATATTATTGATGTTATCCCACTCGGCCAGTAAAGAGGCCCAATCCGTCAAGCGCAACGAAGTGCCGAGAAAGAAATAAATATCATGGTGGTCAAAGTCAGACAAATTTACGCCGGCGGTGGCATCAAAACCGGGAATTAAAATCTCGCGCGTCATGGTTAAATAACCGCCCTTGCGATCATCTAAATACTTTTTAATCGGACGGATATAACCGTAACGGCGGCCGTCATAGCCGATAGCAATAGCCGGGAAATATAGGTTGCCGTCAAATAATTTCCATTTGGCTTGGAAATCCGGGGTTAATATTTTGATGTCTTCGGAATTGCCGATTAGTTCATACACCGCTATAGATACGCCGATATTTACTTGCGGCAGTACACCAAAATCTATGCTTTCCATAGCCGTACCGTTGGAATAGGCGCGTGTCATCAAAGAGGCCTGATACTTATCTAAAACCGAAGCTGTGGGCACATCTATTACCAATGTTTCGGGTATACCGCTTTGAGCCAGTGCATAAAGCGGAAAAAGTAAAACAGCCAGTGCAAAAAGTTTCTTCATATATTCTCCTCATAACCAAGTGCGCAAGGGTTTTTGCGCAGGTTTTTCAATGTAACGTATATTTTGTACATAAATAAATTCGCGCGGTGCCATAAAGTCGTTGCGGTCGCGGGGAAATTCCAATTCTACCACACCGTCTTTTTGCAAGCGGGACGTATCATAAACTACGCCGATATTCCAGCGGTCTAATTTATCTGTGTCGGGGTTTAGCTTGCGCGGATTCCAAAAATCGCGCAAGACAATATCTCCCTTGAGCAATTGCCCGCCGTCAATGGGAGCGGTTTTCAAAATGACATCGTCGCTATAAACCGTTTTTCCTTTGCAGGGCCCGTTGACAAAAGTAACCTTGTAGCGCGGTTCACAGTCGGTAGGTTTGGCATCTAAATGGGCCAATGAATAAGTGGCGTAAGTGGTATTTGGATTAACGCAAGCCACAAATATATTGCGGCTGAAATTGCGCTCATAGGTATCGGCTTGCGCATTGCGGTTGTAAGGAGTTTCTTTAATTTCTTTCTTATGACAAGCGGATAAAGTCATTACAGCAAGCAACAAACAAACAGAAAAAATCAATTTTTTCATAGGTTCTCCGTTCCAACACAAATAGGGCACAAAGCCCCAGTTTCTAGTATAGCTGTTTTTGACGGGAAATAGCAAGTAAATTTATACAATAATTTCGGGGTGGAAAAAACCCGCCTCAAAGGGCGGGTTTTTCTACTTAAGAATATTGTTTATGGCCGAATTATTATTGGGTTCTTGCATGGATTGTTTAATGGTGTCTTTAGCGGCATTTTCTACCACGGGTTGCGCGGCCTGAGTAGTCAATTGGTCAATGTGTTTAAGCTGTTGAATCACTTTGTCGGTAAAAGAGTTAGCATTGTCTTGGATATTGACATGGGCCGATTGTGTAAAGATTTGTTCGTTGCCCAGTACAATTTGGGCCGGATTAACCCCATACTGATGCAATTGTTTTCCTTGACCATCGTTGGTAGTTACCACAAAGACGGCCGGCCCTTGTTCCTTGATAAATTGGGGAACTTGAGAAGCGCTTACGGGCCAAGCATGCGGAATAAGATTTTTTAAATCCACATTCATGTAGCGGTTTGCTTCTTCATCAGATGCGGCGTTTTGAATATGCGCATTTTGGAATGTTTGAAAAGTTTTATACAAATTTTTTGCAGGTACGCCCACAGGGGTGGTGCCGGCTCCTTGCAAAGTGTACGGAGCGGACAAGTCGGTTTGTGCGGCAGGGTCTAAAGAGAGCCACACACAATCTTGCGCGTCACATCCTTGGCTTTTGGCAATATGATTAATAAATTCGTAATAGATGCGGGTGGTATCGTCTTCATAGGGATCCGTTTCCGTTTGAATTTTTCCCGCCGGACTAATACCATAAGCAACAATCGTTTTGATTTGCGTATCCTGCGGTAAGGTGCCGGTCATTTTGGCTACTTCTTGGTTGATACGTTGCTTATTGTGCTGATGAAGTTGCTGGGTTTGTTGGTCCTGCTGATCCGAATGCAGCGTAGGGCTGTAAGTGGTACACGCTTTGTCTTTATATAAACTGGAAGACGTTGGATCTATGCACGTAATCGCGCGGGTAATTAATTCACCGCTGTCTTTACCTTCGGCGGCTTGTTCCAATTCGGCGGTTAATTGGTCATTTACCCAGTTCTTGGCTTGTTGGGTATGTTGGTCTATTTGTTTGTCCATGCCGGCGGCTTTGGTAGCAGGCAACAAATCATGTGCAGATTTCTTTAACTCACGCCCCAAATCGTCTAATTGTTGGCCGGGATTTAATAAATAAGCCAACAAATCATTTCCGTTGCTAACAGTACCTAACGGCTGGCTCGGCGTGCGGGCAGTGCGGGCTTTTTGTGCCTGCGGTTGCGCTGCGGTGGAAGTGCCGGGCGCGGTGGTGCGGCGTTGCGAGCCCAACTGTCTGGTGGATACGGGCGTGGGAGTATCGGTACGGGAAAATATCTCTCTAATCGGTTGCCATACGCGGGCCCACGTGGATTGCGATTGCGGCCGCGGACGGCCGGTATATTTTGCCTGACGTTCCAAACGAATCAGTTTGTCATACGCGGAATCAGAGGAATTAATATCGTGCATACCGCGGTTACTGCTGACAGGTTCGGTTTGATTAATGAGCACCCATTCACCCTCGTCACTAAAAAAAGAGGCCTGCGAGCCGTCGGGTGTAAAATTGGCCGAAGGATCGGAAAAAGATACACTTTCACCGGTAGATGGGGCCGGGCTGCGTGTGATGGGTGAGGCAAGCGCGGCGGCTTGATTAGCGGCGGTTTCTGCCGGTACGGAAGCGCGCGAAAAAGCGTTATGGTGTTTGGGTTTGCGGCCGAAAGCAGTTAAAATTTTTTGCGCCATTTCATGCAACGGATTGGTGGTAAAAATCTGCGGATGAGCTTTTTTGGCCGTGCGGTTTTGAGCAGCCGATTGAGCGCTGCCGTCTAAAAACGGCAAGAGCAGAAAAAATAAAATTGCACAGCACAACAAAATAACAATAAATTTTCCGATAACTTTTGATTTCTCGCTGGACATAGTTGTTCTCCGATATATATTAGTGTAGCGGTTTTAAGGATACAGCGCAAGCTTTTTACCTAGCGCTGAGCAGTAAAAAGATTGCACAAGCTTTGCCAAGAGAGTTTGACGTGTTGCACAAAACGCTCCCATAAAGTAGGCGGGGTAGGTTGCGCAATAAAAGCGCTGGCGGGGTAGCCGGCTTGTTGTAGCTGTTGGCTGATATAATTGGACGGGATAGCGAAATTAAGATTTTGATTTCCGTCGCCCGGATAGGTGGCAAAGGCCATGGCAATCACTTGGCCGTCTTCGTTAAATACGGGGCTACCGCTGGAGCTGGGGGAAATCGGCGCGCTGATTTGATGCCAAAGGGTGCCGTCGGTTTGCTTGCGTACTTGACTAATCAGGCCGGAAGAAACCGTGTTTTGCAGGCGGCGCGGATTGCCGATCACCGTAATATCTTGGCCCGGCAATACATAATCAGAATCGGCAAGCTGTACAGTGGGCAAATCCCGCGCGGCGATTTTGAGTAAAGCGATGTCGGTTTTTTCATCTGCAGATAATGTGATAGCTTGACCGGAAACTGCCCCCGTATTAAAAGTAAGGTTAACGGCGGCGGCATGGTCTAAATGGTGGCGGGTGGTGGCAATTACGCCGTCGGGAGTAAGCACAAAACCGGTACCGGTAAAGGTGGTGCCGTCGTCTTTAAGTACATTGACCGCTACCACCGCAGGGGCATTTTCCGCCACGATATCCACGCGGTTTTTGGCATAAAGCGATGCCGCATACAGACACAATATACTTATTATTAAAAGGGAACTAAATTTCATACCTATTATATATTTATGCATTTTCAAAGTTAAAAGTAAAGTTGCCAATTTGGTGCAGAAATTGTACACTCTTACTTAATAGGAGTGTGTTTTATGGATAAAGTATATATTAGTCGCAAAAAATATGAAGCCCTCGTGGGGGAACTGAAAAATTTAAAAGATACCAAGGCCCAGCTGTCGCAGGAAATCGGTGAAGCGGCCGCGCAGGGAGATTTGAAAGAAAACGCCGAATACCACGCCGCAAAGGAAAAACAAGCGGAGACATTAATTCGCATTCAAGAACTGGAAATGACTTTGCGCAGTGCCGAAATTACCGACCCTTTAATGGTGGACCAAAGCGAAGCGCGCATCGGCGCTACGGTGACGATTAAAGATGTAGAGGCAGATTTGGAATTTACCTATACGCTAGTCGGCCCCATGGAATCCAACCCGGATAAAGGACTGCTGTCTGTGAAAAGTCCGCTGGCTTCGGGCGTGCTTGGGCACAAAGAAGGCGATGAATTTGTGGCGCAATTGCCCAAAGGTCCGCGCACGTACAAACTGATTAAGCTGGAATATAAATAAGTAGAAATTGGTGTTTAATTGGAAACCCGATACAT
>JAGCKY010000111.1 GCA_017647245.1 Elusimicrobiaceae bacterium | reverse complement strand
GGGTCTTCCATGCGCACGGTTTTAAAGCGCACTTCTTTATCGTCGCCCTCTTTGAGCGTACCCGTAATTACCCCCGGTGCAACGGTCAGATTAGACACTTCTCCGGCGGCTACTTTTTGCTTAAAAGCGGAATAGTCCAATTCTTTCGTAGCACCGCCCGGGCGGTTAAATAGAAATACAGCCACTACAAAAATGGCGACCCAAATCAAAATTTGGTTAATAGAGATAATCCGGCGCGGATTTTGATTACGTTTGTTATTCATTATTTTTTAAATACCCCGATATATGGCAAGTTGCGGTACAGCTCATTATAATCTAAGCCGTAGCCGATGACAAATTCGTTTTCTATTTGGAAACCTACATATTTAGGAGTGACCTCTACTTTGCGGTTGGCGGGCTTGTCTAACAGACAGCAGATTTCTATACTGGCTGCTCCGCGGTTTTTAAGATTGCCCATTAGATAATCCAGCGTCAGCCCCGTATCTACGATATCTTCCACAATCACCACATGGCGGCCCTTAATACTCTCGCGCAAGTCCAGCATGGTACGCACTTCCCCCGTGGAATTGGTGCCTGTATAGGAAGACAAACACATAAAATCCATGGTGCAGTCTACGCTGATTTCCCGTAACAAATCGGCATAAAACATAATACTGCCGCGCAAAATCCCCACAAACAAGGGCTGTTTCCCACGGTAATCTGCAGAAATTTCACGACCTAATTCTTCCACGCGGGCTTTGATTTGCTCCGGTGAAAATAAAATCCGGTCCAATACGGGCATATCAGGCATAATTCTTCCCCCTAAAATGGTATATATACAGCATACCTTTTTTTAGGGGTATAGGGAAAGAGGGAAAAGGGGAAAAATGAATTACTCGGTTATATCTGCTATACTCCCAAAAGTTTTACAAAGTCTTTGGCCTTTGGTAGTGACTCCTTGACATTTAATTTTACCTCGAAGTTCTTTGCCATAATTAGTCCTGCTGTAATGGGCATAATAGAATATAATTGTAGCCTCCGAATTATCGGCACAATTTGAATACCCCTCCTTATTATTACCCGGGCAAAAAGCTACACCTAACGCACCATAGGCTTTACCATTGAGAACACCATTGTCAAAACGCCATTCGTTCCCACAAGCCCACATATTTTTGCTCCCACCATCTGCCTCACAATCAGCGGGCAATTCTACATCTAAATTGCCCAAATCTACTGTATATTCCCCATTGGCCATATAATACCGCTCTTGCGCCTCTTTGATAGCCCGCGCGATGGGCATTACCGTTGCAAATTTTGTTTTCAGTACGGCCATTTCATATTGCGGTAGCGCAATGGCCGCCAGTATACCGATGATTAAAACAACCACTAACAGCTCTATTAACGTAAATGCGCGACTTTTCATAAGGTCTCCTTTTTTCTTTTTCGTCACCCCGCAGTGTTGTAGTGCGGGGTATAATGTTGTTTACTGCCCGGCCTATATCCCGCACAGAAACCCTGCGGGATGACGAGGCCGGGGCACTACCCCCGTATTGTACCAAAAAAAAAAAACAAGTCAAGGGGTATTTTTACCGACGAGAAAACGGCCCCCCTACAAATAAAGTGTCATTTTCCCAATGCTTTTGTGGGGGAATCTTCCGCTGCTTGTGTGTTGTAGTAGCCCGTCATTGCGGACATGGATCCGCAATCCAGCGTCGTTTATAAGAGTTGTTTTTCCTAATAAACAACCCTGGATCCCGGGTCCACGCCCGGGATGACGACTTCTTTGCCGTGCCGCGCACGCGAAACGAGTGTGCGACAGTAGGCATGATTTTTCAGATTTGAGATAGATTTGTGCTGTAAGTTGCCCGGGGCAAGTACTGCTAGGTATGGTGAGCGGCAAGTCGGCGCGAGATTACCCAAAAATGGAAAATTGTTTGCCCGCCCAAAAACAAGCAACTGAAAAAGCCGTTTATTACCGTCCAAAGAGCTTGGCAATGTCTTTCGTGCCCAAAACCGCCACACACGGCCGCCCGTGCGGACAATGCATCCCGTCACGGCATTTTTTCATATTTTCCAACAGCCCTTCGGCCTCGGCCGCGGAAATTTGGTCATGCGCTTTAATGGCTTTCTTACACGCAAGCAAAGCCACCATTTTGCGTTTGAGCGTATCGTCGGATTTGGCCGGATCACCCACCACTTGCGCTAAAGACTCAATAAACGCTTTCATATTGTCTTCTTTAAAACGCAACATAGACGGCACGGTGCTAACTAAAATCGTGCGCGGCGAAAATTGCGAGATTTCAAACCCCGCCCCTTTGAGCCAATCTGCCCAACTCATCAGCGTTTCGGCATTGCTGGGCGGCAAATCCACGTGAATGGGAAACATCAAATCCTGCACGGTTACCTTGCGCGCTTCAAACGCATCTAAATACTTTTCGTACAACACGCGCTCTTGTGCGGCGTGTTGGTCAATAAGCACCAAGCCGTCCGGGTTTTCAAACACCAAATACGTTTTTTCCAACTGCCCCAAATAATGATACGGCCCGTGCCACCACGCAGGCTCTTTTTTGTTCGTGTCAACGGATTTTGCAATAGGTTGCGGCGCGGCGACTGGTGCAGACTGCGGCGCGGGCGCGTCCGTTTCGCGCAGCATAAAAGTCGGACGCGGGGTAAAAGCATTTTCCGTCAGCGATAAACTCGGTTCAGCGGAAATTTCCGGCGCTTTGCTTTCAAATAATTCTGTAGACTGTGCAGGCGCGGGCGTGCTGATTTTTTCGTCCAATACAGGCAAAGGTGCGGCGGGTTGCTCGGCGACCTGCGGTTTCATTTCCACCGCGGTGGCCGCTGCGAAAACCGTTTCCGTCACGGTTTTCATAATGAGGTTAAACATCCCGCGCTCGTCGGCAAAACGGATATCGCGCTTTTGCGGGTGAATGTTCACATCAAAAGACGCGGGGTCTTTTTCCATATATATAATGAAAGCCGGGTGGCGGTCTTTGGGCCGCACATTTTGATACGCGCGGTACACCGCTTGCTGTATGGTTTTGCTTTCTATCGGGCGGCGGTTAATGAACATAAACTGCAAATCGCGCGATGCTACCAGTTTATCGGGCGGCGTGATAAAAATGCGCAATCCCAGCTCCTCAAAATCTTTGTTAATGAGTGAGCCCGCCACTTCTTCGCCCAAAATTTCTTTGGCACGTGCGAGCACACTTTGCGCGCTGTTGTCGGGCTGTGCGGGCATACGATACACTTCACGTCCGGAGCTGACCACCGTGTAACCCACTTGCAAATTAGCCAGCGCGCTTTCCTCTACTACTTTTAACAGACATGCCCGTTCATAAGACGCACTTTTCAAAAATTTCAGCCGCGCGGGCACATTGAAAAACAAATCTTTAATTTCCACCGTCGTACCGCGGATAGCGGGCGCGGGGCTTTGCGCAAGCACTTTCCCCCCTTCAATTTCCAAGCGCGAGCCGTCACCGCCGTCAGTACAACTGGTCATACTCATGCGCGACACCGCCGCTACGGAATATAACGCTTCGCCGCGAAAACCAAAAGTATGCAAGGTATTTAAATCTTCAAATCGGTTAATTTTACTGGTGGCGTGGCGCAGTACGCTGGCGGCCAAATCTTCCGGGCTCATGCCGCAACCGTCGTCATTAATGCGGATGAGCTCACGCCCGCCGCCCTCTATATTAATATGTACGGCAGTTGCTCCGGCATCTACGGAATTTTCTAAGAGTTCCTTAAGCACGCCCGCCGGGCGTTCAATCACTTCGCCCGCGGCAATTTGCCCCGCTGTCTTTTCGTCCAATACATGAATTTTATTCATTGTCTACCCGCATTTTCCACTCCGCAATTAATTGCAAAGCACTCATCGGAGTGAGTTTATCCGTATCGGTCATTTTGATTTCCTGCACAATCGGCGCGGAAAATAAATCTTGCACCGGGTCTTTTTCTTTGACGGAAATTTTGGTCGTACCTTTTTTGCTTTCCAAATCTTTAAGCACTTTGCGCGC
>JAGCKY010000110.1 GCA_017647245.1 Elusimicrobiaceae bacterium | reverse complement strand
TACCGCGGCACGGCCGATTGTGTGCGCCAAAATATCAATTTAGTAAAAGATTTTGCGCCCGATTTGGTGGCTATTTTCGGCGCGGACCATATCTACCGCATGGACGTGCGGCAGATGATTGATTTCCATATCAAAAATAAAGCTGACGTCACCGTGGCCGCCAATACCGTAAACATCAAAGACGCATCTTCTTTCGGTATTTTGGGCACAGACGATAATAACCGCATTATCCAATTTGACGAAAAACCAAAAAAACCCAAACATATCCCCGGTAACCCCAAGGCCGCATTTGCGTCTATGGGCAATTATATTTTTAATACCGATGTGCTATTGCGCGTATTGCAAAAGCGGTTTTGCGACGTGCCCGCGCTGGATTTCGGCAAACACATTTTGCCCAAAATTTTGTCCGATTACCGCACATTTGCCTATGATTTCCAAAGCCAAATTTTACCCGGCGCAAAACCGTACGAAGAACGCGGTTACTGGCGCGATGTGGGCACGATTGAGTCTTTTTGGCAGACGCACATGGACTTGTTGGGCCCCAAACCCAAATTGGATTTGGATAATCCCAAATGGCCCATTAACACCACGGCCTATCGCGTGCCGCCCACCAAGTATTTAGGCGGAACGGTCATCAATTCCATGGTTAGCAACGGCTGCACCATTCATCCCAATGCCGTCATTAAAAACAGCGTACTTTCCAGCAGTGTCATTGTGCATGACGGTGCGGAGTTGGACGGTTGCGTGATTATGGACAACTGCGAAATCAAAGCCGGAGCCAAACTTAAAAAGGTAATTATGGACCGCTTTAATACCATTCCCGCACGTCAAACGATTGGGTTGGACCAAGATGAAGATGCGCAACGCTATTACATTGACCCGTCTGGCATTGTGGTGTTGCAACGCGGCAAACAAAAATTTTAATTACGGCGGGCGCGGCAAGCGCCCGTTTTTTTGAATATGAAAATCAACATTTTTTACCAAACCGATATCCCGCAACACTTGCACCGCACCGGACTTTTTCAAGCCGCGTGTTTGCGGGCGCTAAAAAATTTCCAACGGGAAAAGGCGGAAGTCAATGTGATTTTCGTAGACGAGAAAGAAATTTTGCGCGTTAATAAAACGTATTTGGACCACCATTATGTAACAGACGTGATTTCCTTTAATCACGCGCGACCGCCCTTTGATGTGGGCGAGCCGTGGGCCTTTGGCGATGTGTATGTGTGTTATCCCGTCGCGCGCCAAAACGCGCCGAAATTTAAACACACCATTTTGCAGGAAATGATGATGTACGGCGTACACGGCTGTCTGCATTTATCGGGCATGGATGACCACGCGCCTGAGGACCGCGCAGAAATGGACCGCCAAGCCGAAAAGATTATTAAAGCGGTACTGAAAAAATAATCAGTTTAGATAGCGCCACGTTGTATATTTATCACTTTGACTCGTCGCGGATGGATTTGTAAGTCCTGTTTCTGCTTTACAGATTTGTGCTTGTAAAGTATTGCTACTCGTGGACCCTCTTGCTATACAGGCATATCGGCCCGGATAACCGTTTGAATATTTAAAACGAATTTGAAAAGACATATTTATCAGTTCATTGTAGCACTGTACCATGGATATATCCCCTCCGTGTGTCAACTTACAGTCTCCCCAATCATAGTGATAATAAGATGCCGTACTACTATTTAATTTTCCCCCCGGCATTTGCACATCTAATTCCTCAAAATCTACGCTGTAGGTATTGTTGGCCATATAAAATACTTCTTCGGCCTCGGCGATACTACGGGTCAGCGTTTTCAATGAAGCATAACGTGTTTTCATAACCGCCTTTTGATATTGCGGCAAGGCAATGGACGCTAGGATACCTATAATTAAAACAACTACTAACAGCTCTATAAGCGTAAATGCGCGATTTTTCATAACCTCTCCTTTTGTTTTGATGTTGCGTACCCCCATATCGTACCAAAAAAAAAAAAAAAGTCAAGCCCTGTTTTTGCCCAACGAAAAGGCCAATAAAACACAGCAAAAAACGCAACCTAAAGTTGCGTTTTTATCATAAACACTTCAACTAAAAAGCCGTTATTTCAGTTCAGAAGTACAATGCGGGCACTTCTTGGCTTCCAACGGAATTTCCGTGCAGCAAAACGGACATTTTTTCGTCGTAATCGTAACGGCGGCTTCTTCTTTGGTGTTGAGTTTGTTAATTGCTTTAATGAGCAAAAACACACAGAACGCCACGATTAAAAAGCTGATGACCGCGTTTAGGAATAAACCTAAATTCAACGTTGTCGCGCCGGCGGCTTGGGCCGCTTCCATGGTGGCATAGTGACCGGTACCGTTGGCACCGTCTTTAAGTACGATGAACCAATTGGAAAAATCCACTTGGCCCAAAAGCAAACCCAAAGGCGGCATGAGTACATCGGCCACCATAGAGTTTACGATTTTGGTAAACGCACCGCCGATGATGATACCGACGGCCATATCAATCACGTTTCCGCGCATGATGAATTTTTTAAATTCACCGATAATACTTTTCATTTCTTTCTCCTTACTGTTAATTTGACCGCCTTAAAAAGCGGTGCGTACAAATCTTGCTCCGGCGGATAACTGATTTCCGACGGATTTGTTTTACTAACAAATTTCACGGGCGCATTTTGTATTACACACAGCGGGGTTTGTTCGTTACGCTCGCCCATCGTCACCGCCGCCGCGGCCGCAAGGCCGTCTGCCAAATTTACAAGCGTTGTTTTTAAGGGTTTGCCGAAAATATCTTTTTTGCCGCGCTCGTCGCGCACGCCGGTAAATCCGCTATATGCCACCGCCGCCCCAATGACGCCCGCGCGCAGCGGCAAAATCATACTGTCTGTGATAATCACGCCCAGTTTTTTAAGCCCGTATAATTTTTTTAAATCGCGGCGCAACTGCTCGGCACACGCATATAAATCGCGCGGCAACCACAAGAGCTGCCCGTTTGCATTGGACTCGTCCACGCCGCCGTTGGTCATCACCATGCCCGATTTTATCGTCAGCCATGCAAGTTTTGTTTTTAAGGCGGCGGCACTTTCTTGGCGAATTAAATTTTCTTTTTGGTGCGCGCTTTTATATTGCGTTGCGCAACCTTTCCACAAACAAATTAATTTAGAGGATACTACCAAAATATCTTGTTCGTGCAGTTGCGTAATATGCCGACCGATAAACGCGGGCAAATTATCATTTAACTTAAAAAGAGCGGTTCTATACGGGGTAATTTGCATATTATTCAAACGGGCCCACAAACGCCATAAACGCCTGATTGGCTAAAAACATTCCCTCAAAAGTTAATTTTAGTAAATCGCCGTTTTGCTCTACAAGCCCACGCGCACGCAAAGCCGCAATCTCCGACGAAAACAACTCTTGTTGCGCCGCATTTAAATGCACGCCGCCCAGTTTACGAAGCCCCAGCATAATTTGCTCGCCGGCGGCGGCTTTTCCGGTTAAATGTTCCTCAAAATCCGTCGGATTTTTGCCGCGTTTCACCCGCGTGATATACTCTCCCACCGATGCTGTATTACTGCGCCGCGTACCGTTTTGATACGAGGCCGCCGCCGAGTCAAGCCCCAAATACGCGCCGTTATCCCAATAATTTAAATTATGAATATATTCCTTATTATATAAAG
>JAGCKY010000109.1 GCA_017647245.1 Elusimicrobiaceae bacterium | reverse complement strand
CAAATACATACGGATAGAATTAGAAATATCCGGCGCGGCCAAGGCGGTCCATTCTTCGCCTTCCGAATCTTTCATATCGGAACTGGATTTAAATTTTTTATCGTCGGAGACAGCGATGCCGATGTCTTCCAGCGTCCCCATGAACCCTTCTACATCGGTGGTGTTTTCCTCTTCAGCGGGCAAAGAATTTAAGTCTTCCAAAGAGTTTAAATTTTCTTTGCTCTCGGTATTTGCTTTTTTATGTCGGGCATTTGCCATGTGTATTTTCCTCGTGTTGGCTAATTTTTTAATTGGTTTTGCAACTGCGTCATTTTTTGCAGCAGCGCTGCCGGGACCTGTCCGGCTCCGGCGGTTTTAATTTGTTGGCGCACGGCGGCGAGTTGGCGCTGCAGGGCTTCTTTTTGCAAAGTCTTCTTGCAGGTGGCAATATCGCGCTGCGCTTGAAAATCGTTTGGCAATTCCGTCATAGACAGACGAATGGCCAGTTGCGTGTGAGCGGGTGCTAAGGCACATACACGCTCGGTAAATCCTTCGGGAGCGGCATTTTCTCCGGCCGCCTGACACACGGCCGCCAGCAGTTCGCCCAAGGCGCGGCTGTCAAATTGAGTTGCCAAAGTTTCGCATCCGGCGGCCTGTTGCGGAAAGCGTAGTAGCCATGCCACCAAATTTTCTTCCGCGGCCGTAAAGGTTTCGGGTTTGACAGGTTGCACTTGCGGTTGTTTGCTTTGAAAACGTTGCTCAAAGCGTTTAGCAGCGCGTTCTTTTTCTTGTACGCGTGCCAGTACCAAAGGTTCTTCTACTTGTACTTGTTCGGCGATATATTTAATCCATTCGCGCCGGACAATCGGGTCGGGCTGTTTGAGCAAGGTTTCCACTAATTCGTTGACAATAGCGGTTTTGGCTTGCGGCGGCAACGGTTTAGGATATAAATCCAATTGCAACCCCGTGTGAAATTCAATTAAATCTTGCGCATGGTCCAGCACGCTTTCAAATTGTTCCTTGCCATATTTGGCAATATACTCATCGGGGTCTAATCCGTCTGACAAAGAGGCCACTTTGACAAACAAGCCCTGCTCAATTAAAATCAATGCCCCACGCAAAGCGGCCTTAATTCCGGCGGCATCGGGATCAAAAAGCACAATGACGTTATCGGTGTAGCGCTTGAGCAAACGGGCATGGTCGGAAGTTAAACTGGTGCCCAACGGTGCCACGGTATATTCAAAACCGGCCTGATGGCAGGCAATTACGTCCATGTACCCTTCTAACAGCACGGCGCGGCCTGCCTTACGGATAGCCGGGCCTGCAAAATTTAAACCGTATAAAACTTGGCTTTTGGTAAAGACAGCCGTTTCGGGCGAGTTTAAATATTTGGGCTCGCCCTCGCCCAAAATACGTCCGCCGAAGCCGACCATTTCCCCGCGCTGATTATGAATGGGAAACATCAGGCGGTTGCGGAAATAATCCCGTGCACCGTACTCGGTGAGTACGCACAGGCCCGCTTCTTTGAGTTGCGCCGGCGTGTAATGATTGGCATGGGCTTGGCGGACTAAAGCGGAGGTTTCGTTTTGTGCCAGCCCGAGTTCAAATTTAAGCGTAGTTTCCTTGGTAAGTCCGCGTCCTTTAATGTAATTACGCGCGGGTGTTCCTTGGGCGGACAATAAAGTTTTATGATAAAAATGTTTAGCAAACTCCAATGTTTTGCGTACTTGCAAGCGTTGTTGCTCTGCAACGGAAAAATTGCCTTCGGGCTTGTATTCCACTCCGGCTAAATCAGCTAATTTTTGTTTCGCTTCATTAAAAGAAAGGTTTTCAATCTTCATCAGAAAATCAAAAATATCGCCGCCTTCCTGACAGCCGAAACAGTAATACAGGCCTTTTTCACTGCTGACGGTAAAAGAGGGGGTTTTTTCCTTGTGAAACGGACAGCAGGCCTTCCAAGTTTTGCCCGTTTTTTTCAAATGTGGGACATACTGGCGCACTAATTCCACGATGTCAAGGCGCTGTTTGATTTTTTCGGATAGATTTTCCTGCATGACTATGTCCCTTTTACGTCTGAACTTCGTACGCGCTCGTGCGCCTGCGCGCAAATGAACAGAAGACAATAGCCCCCGGTACCCCGCGGGCTATTGTCTGAAAAACTGCTGTATTAATACCGGCGGCGTTTGGTACGGCGCGCGCGGCGTTGTGCTTCTTGAGATTTAATTTTGCGTTTCACGCTGGGCGGCATGTAAGTCTCGCGGCGTTTGATTTCCTTGAGAATGCCGTTTTTTTCGCATTCGCGTTTGAAACGTTTGATAGCTTCTTCTAAATGTTCAGCGTCTCTGACTTTCACAAAAACCATTTACTTTTTCACCACCTTCTGTACTACCAGCTAAAAATCAGTATTTATATTATAGCAAACTTGTCTGAGTTTGTGCGGATTTTATGAAACAAAGCGAAAGATTTATTTTTTGAGTTATGCTATAATGTAATTACCTGAATATAGAAGGAGAAATTGCTTATGAAAACAAGCACAAAGGCCTTTACATTAATAGAATTATTAATTGTAGTGATTGTACTGGGTATATTGGCAGGCATCGCGGTGCCGAGATACGCGCGCGTATTGGAAAACCGCAAAGCCAGTGAAGCCGAGGAGATTTTAAGTGCGGTACGCACGGAGCAAGAAGCGCGGTGTATAGCGGGTAAACCGTATTTGACGGAAAGCCGACGCGCTGATTTGACCACGTTGGCAGGTGCGGGTAAGAGCCAAAATTACACCTATACGTTGGCGTCTAAAGCAATTGTAGCCAAAAGAGATGTGAAGAACGGTTATACTTTAATGATGCCGTACAAAAGCGGACAGATTTGTTGTATGGGAAACGGCTGTAGTGGCTTAAATAAAGATTATCCGGGTTGTCCGTCAGAGTTTGGAGCAGATGAATGTGAGGCAGATGCGGACTATATTGAGCAGAAGGAAGCAGATCATGGTTGTGTCTGCTACGATAAAAACGGTGTAGAACGGGGCGCGGGGTATGTAGAAAGCCAATCCTGCAGCTACGGCCCTGTACAGACGCATACATGCTT
>JAGCKY010000108.1 GCA_017647245.1 Elusimicrobiaceae bacterium | reverse complement strand
GTTTCTAATTCTTTGAGCTGACGGTATAAATCATCGTACTGAGTGTCGGATAAAACCGGATCGTCCAAATCGTAGTAGCGGTGATTGTGAAATTCTATCTCTTTGCGCAAGCGTGCGATTTCTTCGGCGGGATTAATGGGCATGCGGCCCCCTGTTATTTGCGTTCTTTTTTCAGCTGGTCCAACAGACCGTTAATAAATTTGCCGGAATTATCGGTAGAGTATTTTTTGGCCAGTTCAATGGCCTCGTCTATGACGGCAGGAATAGGGGTTTTTTCTTCGCTAAATACTAATTCATACGCCGCCATACGTAAAATAGAACGGTCCACTACCGACATACGCCCCACCGTCCAATTTTTGGCGTATTTGGAAACTAATACATCAATTTGGCTAATGTGTTTGGTGGTACCGTCCACTAAATCTTTGCAGAAGGAAAAATTATCACCCAGCTCGCGTTCAAAATCCGCGGCATACGGAGCTACTTTTTCGCTGTCTAATATCTTGGCACTGTCGGCGTAGTACAAACATTGTAAAGCACATTCTCTGGCCATTCTGCGGTTGCTCATGGACGACCCCTCGTATCAAAGATACTTTATTTTACTAAATTTGGGCGTGTGTGACATAGCAGCGGGGAGGTCCTATTTTTATTTAGGTCCTTTTTCCAAATAAATTAGGTCCAATGACTCATGGCAAGCCTCTACGGGATAGCTATACTATAAGTACACAATATTATCAAAAGGAGACTTATATGAAGAAAGGGATGTTGTTGTTGATGTGCATGGCGTTAGGCACAGTGGTATTTGCGCAAGGCTATACTTATAAGGATGCTGATTTTGCCGCAACTGCCGAGAGAATTGCGCAGAATAAAATTGTAGCAGAATTTCCGGATGGCTTTTATTCCGATGATGAAAATAAAGCCGAATCCACGTACAGCGACCGCCGCGCTTTGTTACAAGCGGCCCAAGAGCAGTATGCCAAAAATCCGAAATCGTTTATTGCTACCTATAATTACGGGGCGGCTTTGTTAAGTGAATATCATTTTGATGACAGCGTATCCTTGTCTGAACAAAATGCGATTAAAGGATATAAAGTAATTAAAGAAGCAATTCGTTTAAATCCGGCTTCTGCCCCGTCTTATGCCTTGTTGGACAGAGCGTTGGAGTATATCTTGTTTGGCAATGAACGTCTCAATGCCGTTTCTTACAAAACCGACCGGTATATGTATGATTACGATGCGTTGAGCATTCAAGTGTATGATGCCAACAGAGAAAAAACCGCCGAACGCTTGCAAGTTTTTGAAAAAAGAGTTGCATTGAACGATAAAGTGACTTCCGGTGATTATTATGAAGCGGCGTTGATGTGCCGCGTGTTAAACCAAGATTGCAAGTCGGAAGACTACGCCGTAGAAGCCGACAACTTGGCCCGCCAGGAGCAAGAGGCTTTGAATGAAAAATTGACTCAGGCGGAACAACAAAAACAAAAACGCCGCATTCAAAACTTCTTCAAAAAGCTGGCCGAAGAATTGAACGGACAATGGAAATAAAAAGTCTTTCTAATTAAAAATAACCCCGCTGCGGCGGGGTTATTTTTTGGCTCTTTTTGTTATAATAAAATACTTTTCGGGGGGTAAAAACCGAAAAATAAACGAGGGAGGATGATATGAAAAAAGCATTATTTATAGCGGTGCTGAGTCTGCTTTGTACGTGGCCCGCGGCCGCCAAACCGCGCTCCGTGATGGGCAGCGAACAATACAAAACACAAGAAGTATATACCGTAGCGCCGTTTAATGCGTTATTAGTGCAGGGACAGGCCGAGGTGGAATTTACCCAAGCGCCCGAAGGAACGTATACCGTTTCTTTCACGGGGCCGTATAATTTGGCCGAGTTGGCCGAAATCAAAAGCAAAGACGGCACTTTGCACGTTCATTATAAAGAACCGATTGTGGTGCTGGGGGACCAACAATTGCGCATTCAAGTGGCCGCGCCGGAATTAACGCGCATTGAAATAAAAGACGCGGGCGAAGTGCATGTGCACAGTCCACTTACCGCACAAGAATTGGAGTTGGAAGTTAGCGGCAAAGGCGAAATAGAAATAGATGATTTACAGGCGCAACTGGTGCAAGCCAATCTGCGTGGCAATAGCGAAGTAGAGATTTTAAAGCTGATGTGTCAAACTTTATCGGTTAAAGCGGTAGACGCTTCGTCTTTTGATGCGCAGCAAGCCGATTGCGATACGGTTTCCAGCACCAGCAGTAACCGGGCCGATGTATCTATTACCGGACTGAACGGTCAAGGGGTCATGGCGGAAAGTTTGCATTCTTCGGAAACGGAACTCAAAGGGCGTGTGAAAAATGCCTCTTTAATTGCCCGCGGACGTAGCGAAATAGATGCGCAAGGATTGCAAGCCGACGATGCCGATGTACTGGCAGAGCGCTCGGCTCATATTGGGGTGCGGGTCTCGGGCACGCTCAATGCGCAAGCGCAAGGCCGCGGTGTGGTGGAATATAGAGGTTGGCCGCAGCAAATTAACCGCACAGGTCCGGGCACGGTCCGAGCTAATAAGTAATTATTTATTGAGAAAAAACCCTGCTTACTGAAAAAGGAGCAGGGTTTTTTGTTGTGTTTTATTTGGGTTTTGGTTGGGCAAAAATAGGGCTTGACTTGTTTTTTTTTTTTGGTACAAT
>JAGCKY010000107.1 GCA_017647245.1 Elusimicrobiaceae bacterium | reverse complement strand
TTCACCTTGATTGAACTGCTGGTAGTCGTCTTGAGTATCGGCATCTTGGCTGCTATTGCTTTACCGCAATACACCTTGGCGGTTGAAAAATCCCGCTCTGCCGAAGCATTAACGCTAGCCGGCAACATCCGCTATGCGGCGGAACGCTATCGCTTGCAAACCAATGGTTGGCCTGCCACTTTGGATCTGTTGGATATTGAAATCCCCAACGCTTCCGGTGCCAATGCCTATACCAAGAACTTCTGTATTACCACCTCTGCTCCGACCTCCGGAGACGATGCCGGCAAATACATCATTACTGCTAACCGCGGTTCTGTAGCCAATAACGCCTGTACTGCTTATAGTGGTACCGATTCTTTGACGTATGCCTTGGTAAGCACCGTGGGAACAGATGGTAGCATTACCCGCTCTTGCACCGGCAATACCAAAATCTGTAACGCTATCAACGTAACCAGCTTATAATTTCTTCTAAATGAAGATAATTAAATCCCCCCTAACCCGGGGGATTTTTTTATGGAAAAAGAATTTCATAAAAGACCGTCATTGCGGACATGGATCCGCAATCCAGTTTGTTTATAAAGGTTGTTTCTCCTCATAAAAAAACACTGGATCCCGGGTCCACGCCCGGGATGACGAAAAAAAAATGACACTGTGCGGAAGATTCCCGACAAAAACCCTCGGGAATGACGCTTTTTTTATTCCTCGGGGATGACAACTTTTTTATACTCGGAGATGACACTTATTTTTTATGCAAAAAACACTTGCTTTTTTACCGGTTTTTGATTATACTATTAATTAGGCACTTGATTGAGTGCTAATTTGGTTATACAGGAGAATATTATGAAGAAAGGTTTCACCTTGATTGAGTTGCTGGTGGTCGTCTTGATTATCGGCATCTTGGCGGCAATTGCCTTGCCGCAATATACTACAGCGGTAGAAAAAGCCCGCTCTACAGAAGCCGTGTCCTTAATGGGCACCATTCGCTATGCCGCGGAACGCTATCGCTTGCAAACCAACAAATGGCCCACATCTTTTGATGTGTTGGACATTGAGGTACCGACCACAGATAATACATTGGGTAAAACGAAAAACTTCACCTTGGCTATTGATAACAGCACCGGTGAAGAAACACACTTCGTGGTGAAAGCTACTCGTTATGGTGGTAGTGCCGCCTATGTATTGTCTACCGTAGTTAGCACGGCTGGTGCTGCTGCACGCTACTGTGCCGCTGCCGCCGGAACAACTGCTGGTGCCGCTCCGGCCGAAGCTGGGTCTACTACACAAGAGTACAAAATGTGTAAAGCTATTACCAGCGGTCACCCGGTTGACGGTAAATGGTAAGCTAGTTTGATATTTGCAAAACCGCCCCGCAATGGGGCGGTTTTTTTGTGCGTATCCTCTGTCGTCCTGAGGTGTCTCTGCTCAGGACCTCGTTGTTTCTTAAAAGCGGCTGAGGCCCTGAACAACCACCTTTCAGGGCGACATATGTACTAAATGAGGCCCTGAGCAACTACAACTCAGCACGACAACCCTTTTTCTACTATTATTTCTCGGCACTGCCAATAAAACTACCGTCGGCATTACATAAAGATAGCGCACTTAATACCTTAATCACTTTGGCTACAATGGCGTCATCTTTGGCCGTCGGTGTCAGTTTGACAATCAGCGTGGCTACCGACACTACCCCGCCGATAATTTGCAGCACATCGGCCGCATGTTTACTAAATAATCCCATGTTATTTCTCCTTGATTAATTGTCCAGCTTTGCTTCTAATTTTACAACGCGCTCTTGCAAATGATTATAGCGGTCTTGTTTTTCTTCCAAACGGGCAATATCTTTGCGTATGGCCTTGAGTTCCCCCCATACCGCGCCCGCCGCAAAAATAACCGCCGCTATTTTCCAAAGCGTGTCTAATAACTCCACCGTCATAATTCCCCCACCGGGTCATACGTCAGGCCGTAGGCCGCCAAGGCCGTAGCCATATCGGGGTATTCGTCCCATCCGACGTTCTTGCCCTGCGGGGTCCACGCCTCGTGCGCTTCCAATACGTCATAGCGCACTTCGTTTACGTCTTTATAATTGCCTTCTTCATTTGCGATTTTCTTATATACCATAGTGTTCTCCTTTATCGGGTCAAAGTCCAGCCCTTTCCGGTAACGATTGCAATATCATCAGCCGTCAAATCGGCTGCGCCTGTCGCGCCCGTAATATCAATCACTTGGCTTGCGCTTACCGTCGGGAGCGAATTGAACAGGGCCACTAATGCCACGCGGTTCATTCCCGTGTACGACACGTTGATTTGCGGGCTCGCTCCGTCAAACGGCGCAGAGCTAGACACAATCAGCCCTTTCACACCCGTGCAAAAATAGGTAGACGTTCCATACACGCGTACCGTTTTCTTCGTATCGTCAAAAGACAGGTCAATAAAAGTATCGCCTAAAGATGAAGCGTTTTGGATTAATATGTTTTCACTTTTTTTAGTTGAGATGGGCGGCAGGTTTTTAAGTAAAGGAATTTCACCTACCTTATTTGCGCTCCCTGTACCACTCATAAAAGATATGGCTTTATCGGTTTCTATTTTCTCAATACTTGACCCGTTCAAAAAAGCCAAACCGCTAGGAGTTAAATTAGACAGCTTTAATTTTTTTATTTTAGTTCCGTTGAAAGGAATATATATACCGCTGTTATATTGCCCGTCGGAAGCGAGCGTAGGAATAGTTACCAAGGATTCGCAATGCGCAAACATACCATAAAAACCGCTTGCGGATTCACTTGAGTTTGTTTGAAGTGTGATTTTATCCCCCTTCGCCGTCACTGCTTCCAATAACAAGTTGCGTTTGTTAGATTCAGAACCAGCTAAACTGCTTGCTCTGATTGTGTTGTCTAGCTCAAAATGAATCCACAGGCAACCCTGTTGTACTTGCCCGGAAATGGCAGCAATAAGTATTCTCGTCAACGTGTCCGTGCTTGTAGTCGGCGTGACACGTACCACGTGCGTGCGCAAAGCAGTAGGGTGGGTTACGTCCCAGCCCGTTGATAAAGCCAAGGTTTGCCAATCCAATGTGGTAGCAGTGCCACTGGCTGTAGTCGCTTGTTTAACGCCGTCCACATATACGTCATACGTATTTGCCCCAGTGCTGACTTCCGCATTGAGGGAGAATTTCGGATAAGAAGAATAATCTGCGCTATGCCCGACGAGGAAATATACGGAATTATCAATCGCCCCGTTGCGGATATCAATCCAGTCGGCAGGTTTTTGCCAAGGTCTGTCCTCACCCAATTCCGCATCTAATGCCGCGATATCTTCTTTATTTGTTTGAATTTGCGCAGTTTTGGTGCTGTCTATACCGCTATCCACAGCCGCTTGTTGCGCAGTCGTAAGCGTGGCCTGCTTTCCCGCTAGTCCCGTCGTCAACGCGCTTTGAGTTGCATACGTGCTGGCCGCATCAGACTGAGTTAAATAAGTGCTGATTGCATCTGACTTTGCCAAATACGTGCTGGCCGCATCTGTTTGAGCTAAATACGTACTGGCCGCGGTGGTGATATCCAACTTGGTAGCGTCCGCTGCTTCGCGCGCTAATTTTTCCGCACCCACGGCAGTATCCGTATAAGAATTAATGGCCGCTTGGGCATCGGCCGCCGCGGTAGAAGCGGCTGATTGCGCCGCACTCGCCGCCGATTGTGCCGTCGTGACAGCGCTATTGATTGTATTTAAGTATGCTTGCGCGCCGGTTTGTCCGTTAGTTGTTCCTACCGGAAATTTAACAGCACGATTAATCTGTTCCGCCAATTCTTGGGCAATCATCATGGCCTTATCGTAACCGCTTTCTAAAACGGACGGCGGCACATCTGCCTGCGCATCAAATGACAGCTCTTGCAACATCGGTGTGCAGCGGCAAATCAATAATGTTTCCCCCTCTGCCAGTGGCTGTGTGCCGTTTGTTTGCAACGGATATTTCAAGACTGTTCCCTCTATGGCATAATCTTCCGTCACTTCGCTGATTGTACCGTCACTGCCAATTACATAAATTTTTAAATCCTCTTTGTCATTAAAAGCAAAGGTAATGTTCCATTGGACGGTCTCTCCGTCCCCTTGGTATCTTTCTTGTGTTTTGACTTCGGCTATACTCATTTTTATCTCCTATAAGACCAACCATTTTTTTAATTCTTCGGCGGCTTTCAAATGGGTTTGTGCATCTTCTCCCGACGAAAATACCGCATATACCGCTTCTTGTGTAGATTTGTTGTCCAGCCCGGACTTTTCACAAAAACGGTATACCGAATCAAACAATATCTTATCCTGTATATCATTTTGCCCGGCGTGGGCTAAACAACAACGGCTTTTTAAACGCAAGGCATCTGCGGCGGATAATCCACCGCCGTTAAATGCTTTGTCAATCTGTTGTTGTGTTAAATTTCCCGCGTATAATTGATGTTGCAAATCATTAAATACCGCCGCATTTGTCTTTTTTTCCGACGGTTGCTCTAACGCATACGCTAACTTTTCAGCTTGTTTTCTTTGCTGTGCCGTACCTTGCCAAGCAACTAATAACCGGCGGCTTTCTGCGGGGCCGTCGGGCGCTGCGGCACAAGCCAACAAATCCAAATAAGCTTGTGATTTTTTTTGCAACTTGTGTTTACTCTCAAGAGCCAATTGGATTTTTACGGCTTGTGTCAATTTTGTCTCATCCCCGCCGTATTGTTTGCAATAGCGATGCAAGTATGCAGATGCCGCGCCGATATTAATTTCGCCGTCTTCTGATACGCACGACTCATATAATCCCGGCGCCAATTCCACCGCACTTGCGGCCGCTTGCCCCGTCTGCAATTTATCTTGCAAGCTTTCTTGTAATTCACGCGGTAATGTCTTTTCAAAATGTGTGTATACATCGGCCGCTTGTTGTACTTGCGACGCATATAAAGCCGCTTCTATGTTGTGACAAACCGCTTGATCCTGTAATTGTTTTTTTTGCTCTTGCCACTGGGCAGATTTGCATTTTTGCGAACCGATTTCTTGCTCTGCCGCCGCTAAATTGGCCTGTATATATTTATCTAATGCCCCGGCGCTACGAATGAGCCCCGCCGTTTGCACAAACTGTCCGGCACTACGCGCAAAAGTTTCCTGCTCTACTTGCGCGGCTTGGGCCTGTTGCATGTGTTGCATCTCTTGGCGAAT
>JAGCKY010000106.1 GCA_017647245.1 Elusimicrobiaceae bacterium | reverse complement strand
GGGCGGCAATCGGTTTACCGGAAGCCGGGGATAAAATGTTGTTGGAAGCCAACATCAAGGTGCGCGCTTCCATTTGCGATTCTAAGGACAACGGCACATGCACAGCCATCTGGTCACCGTCGAAGTCAGCGTTGAAAGCGGCACAAGTTAACGGGTGCAGCTGAATGGCTTTACCTTCAATGAGTACCGGTTCAAACGCTTGAATACCCAAGCGGTGCAACGTCGGAGCGCGGTTTAACAAGACCGGGTGATTTTTGGTTACTTTTTCCAAAATATCCCAAATTTCCGGGCGGACACGTTCCAACATTTTTTTGGCGTGCTTCAAGGTCACGCCTTCTTTTTTCATCAGTTCGCCGATGATAAAAGGTTTGAACAGTTCCAACGCCATTAACTTCGGTAGTCCGCATTGGTGGATTTTCAAACTCGGGCCGACTACGATGACAGAACGACCGGAATAGTCCACACGTTTACCGAGTAAGTTTTGGCGGAAACGACCGTGTTTACCTTTAATACTATCGGACAAAGATTTAAGCGGTCTGCCGCCTTGACCGATAGACACTTTACCGCGGGCACCGTTTTCAATTAGGGCGTCCACTGCTTCTTGCAAGAGGCGCTTTTCGTTGTAAATCATCACTTCCGGCGCGCGCAAGGACTCAATGTGTTTTAGACGGTTATTGCGGTTAATAATGCGGCGATATAAGTCGTTTAAGTCAGAAGCCGCAAAGCGTCCACCATCAAGCGGTACTAACGGACGCAAATCCGGTGGGAAAACCGGCAACACATTGAAAATCATCCATTCGGGGCGGTTGCCGCTTTCTTTAAATTCTTCCATCGTTTTGACACGGCGGACGAGCTTGCCGCGTTCGGCTTCGCTTTGCGTGTTTTTAAGTTGTTCGTGCAATGCCGGGATTTCTTTATCAAAATCAATCCCTTCCAAAAGCGTGCGGATAGCCGGCGCACCGATACCTACTTTAAGACGGCTGCCGTGTTTTTTGCGCGCTTCACGCACTTGTACATCGGAAAGCAACGTGCCTTTCTTAAAATCCGTACGACCGGTTACGCTATCAATACAATCTTCCAATACTACGTAGGAAGCATAATAGACCACGCGTTCCAAGTCAGTCGTGCGCATATCCAACAACATACCGATACGGCTCGGATTTTTGCGCAGGAACCATACGTGCGCCACGGGTACAGCCAGTTCGATGTGGCCCATGCGTTCGCGGCGCACTTTACTTTCGGTAATTTCTACGCCGCAACGGTCGCAGGTAATGCCTTTGAATTTAATCCAGCGGTATTTTCCGCAGGCACATTCATAGTCTTTGGTAGGTCCGAAAATGCGTTCACAGAACAAACCATCTCGCTCCGGTTTGAGCGTACGATAGTTAATGGTTTCCGGTTTTTTTACTTCACCGTAAGACCAACTCATGATCTGTTCCGGACTGGCAATGCCCAGTTTAATGGAGTCAAAATCAAAGAAATTTAATTCTTCTAGTTTTTTGCTTTTTTTAGTCGTTTGCATTTTTTTGTCTCCGAACGCTATTTCGCAGCTTCTGTGTCCGCTTTTTCTTCAGCGGGCAGGGCTTTGTTTTTCGTCTTTTTCAACTCAACACTCAATCCTAATGCTTGTAATTCTTTGATGAGTACTTTGAAAGACTCAGGAACACCGGGCTGGGCCGGGGTATCCCCTTTGACGATAGATTCATACATTTTGGTACGGCCGTTGAAGTCATCGGATTTTACCGTCAAGAATTCTTGCAACGTATACGTCGCGCCGTAACCTTCAATAGCCCACACTTCCATTTCACCAAAACGCTGACCACCGAATTGGGCTTTACCACCCAAGGGTTGGCGCGTAATCAAGCTGTACGGACCGGTGGAACGGGCGTGCACTTTGTCTTCTACTAAGTGAATCAGTTTGAGCATGTACATGTAACCGATGGTCACTTTTTCTTCAAACGGTTGACCTGTGCGGCCGTCGTACAAGGTAATGCGGCAATAGTCATCGGGCAAGTATTTCTTGGCATATTCTTCACGCGCTTTGCCTTTCAGACCCTTGTCATCTAAGATTTTTTCTTTAGCCAATTTGACTTGTTGTACCACTTCGGCTTCGGTCGGACCGTCAAAGACCGGGGTAGCGGCATTGTAATTCAAGTGTTTTGCCGCCCAGCCGAGCATGGTTTCCAACAACTGGCCTACGTTCATACGAGAAGGAATACCCAACGGCGAAAGCACTACATCCAGCGGCGTGCCGTCAGGCAAGTAAGGCATATCTTCTTCCGGCAAGATGCGGGCGACCACACCTTTGTTACCGTGGCGGCCAGACATCTTATCACCGACGTGCAATTTGCGTTTAGAGGCAATGTACACTTTGACCGATTTGTTTACGGTTACCGGCAAGTCATCGCCTTTTTTGGAGAAAGCACATTCGCGTTCATAATGCTCTTCTGCTCTCTTTTCCATTAATTTATACAACGCTTTCAAGCGGGCTGTTTCCTTCTTTAAAGCTTCGGCGCCTTTGATAGATTCTTTGGCATTGCGCAAGGCGCGTTCGCGCTCTTCGGCCAGCAAGGCCATGGTTTCTTCCCGTTCGGTTTCCAACGCTTTCAAACGGGCTTTTTCTTCGGCTTTGCTTAATTTTTCTTTGCGGACAAATACGCGGGTACCGATTACTTTACCGCTGGTGCCGGGAGGCACGCGCAAAGAGGCGTCCACTACGTCTTCCGCTTTTTTACCAAAGATAACTTTTAAAAGTCTTTCTTCCGGCGTAAGTTGCTGTTCGCCTTTCGGAGTTACTTTACCCACCAAGATATCGCCCGGCTCTACTACCGTCGCGGGCAAGATAATACCGTCATTATCCAAGTGAGACAAGGCATCTGCACCGATGTTGGGAATATCGCGGGTAATTTCTTCGGCACCGAGTTTGGTATTACGCGCATCAATGCGGAACTCGTGTAAGTGCACAGAGGTAAACACATCGTCGCGTACCAAACGGCTGGATACCAAAATAGCGTCTTCGTAGTTGTATCCTTCCCAACACATAAAACCAACCAGCATATTGCGTCCTAAGGACAAGCAACCGTCATGCATAGACGGACCGTCGCCCAAGACTTGGCCTTTTTTCACCGTGTCACCGGCATAAACAACCGGGTGCTGATTAATGCAGGTATCGGCGTTGGAGCGTTTATATTTGAGTAAATCATACACATCGGTAGAGCCGTCACTAGCTTCCACAATAATGCGGGAACCATCGGCAAATTGCACTTTACCGGAATGTTTGGCTACTACTGCGGTACCGGAGTCGCGTGCGACTTCGTGCTCAATACCCGTACCGACAAATGGCGCTTCAGTTACCAACAGAGGCACGCCCTGACGTTGCATGTTACAACCCATCAAAGCACGGTTGGCGTCGTCGTGTTCCAAGAACGGAATTAAAGCGGCAGACACGCTGATTACTTGTAGCGGCGAAACGTCCATATAGTCTACTTGTTTCGGAGCTACGAGCGGATAATCTGCGCGTACGCGGCAGGCCACAGCTTCGTCCAAAATTTTGCCGTTTTTGTCCAAGCGTGTATTGGCTTGCGCGACGAGTTTATCGTCTTCGGCATTGGCGGTTAAGGATTCTACTTTATCAGTCACCTTACCGTTTTCCACTTTGCGGTACGGCGTTTCAATCAAACCGTACTCATTTACTTTGGAATAGCAGGCCAAAGAGGTAATCAAACCGATGTTCGGACCTTCCGGCGTTTCAATCGGACAAACACGACCGTAGTGCGTATAGTGTACGTCGCGCACTTCAAAGCCGGCGCGTTTACGGTTCAAACCGCCCGGACCCAAAGCGGACAGACGGCGTTTGTGCGTCAGTTCGCCTAAGGGGTTAATTTGGTCCATGAACTGAGACAATTGAGACGTACCGAAGAAAGCGCGCACCTTGGCTTGCACGGGTTGTCCGTTTACCAAAGAGAACGGCGTAATCTTTTGTTTGGTCTCGTGGTTAGCGTCGCGGTTCATGTGTTCGCGGGTAGCTTTGGCCATTTGCAACAAGCCGATGCGGATTTGGTTTTCTAATAACTCACCAATACCACGCACGCGGCGGTTGCCCAAGTGGTCAATGTCGTCCACTTTAAAGGTAAAATCTTTGCCGTACATTTTTTGTGCATCGTCTCCGGCGTTGA
Source organism: Elusimicrobiaceae bacterium (assembly GCA_017647245.1). GTDB lineage: Bacteria > Elusimicrobiota > Elusimicrobia > Elusimicrobiales > Elusimicrobiaceae > Avelusimicrobium. The sequence continues at coordinate 5,287 of JAGCKY010000106.1, read as the reverse complement.
GTGCCAACAGGTATTTTACGGTAACGATGACATCTTCCGGCGATAACGTGCGGCGATTGTCAGAAGGAATGTTGAATTTTTTGACTTTGGATTGTTTGAGCAGTTCAAACATTTTGTCAAATTTCTTGTTAATTTTGTAGCGACCCACACGGCTTAAATCATAGCGGCGGATATTGTCAAATACTAAATTATCCAAGAAATGTTCGGCTTGTTCCTTGACGATAAAATCTTGACCGCGCATCTTTTTGTAGATTTCCGCTTGCGCTTCGGCGCAGGTGCGGATAGAATCTTTGCGGTGTTCCAAGGTGGCCAAAATACCCGGATCGTCTTGGCGGGGTTTGCCGGAAATCACTTTAATGGATTTCACTTTCTTTTCCACTAAAGTAGCAAACAATTTATCGTCCACCGGGATAGTGGCTTTTTCGTCTAAGTTCCAAAGTACTTCACCCGTGGTCGGGTCAATAATATCTTCGGCTACATAGCGGCCGATGACATTATCAATTTGGTTGACCTTAATAGCCACGTCTTCGCAGTTATAGAAAGTTTGAATGATTTGCGCATTGGTTTCCAACCCGCAAGCGCGCAGGAAGGTAGAAGCCAATACTTTTTTCTTGTGGTCAATGCGTACCCACAAAGCGTTCATGAGGTCAAAGTTAAATTCCACCCAGGCCCCGCGGTACGGTATGATGCGTGCTACATACAATTTCTTACCGAGGGTAGATTGTTTTTTCTCTTCGTCTTCTTCAAAAATAATACCGGGCGAACGGTGCATCTGGCTAACTACTACACGTTCTGCGCCGTTAAACACAAAGCAGCCGGCATCGGTCATCAGCGGAAGTTCGCACAAAGAAACTTCTTGCTCAACGGCTTTTTTCGGTTTGCCGTTGGCATCTTTTTCTTTTAAGCGCAATTTGACATTAAGCGGAGCGGAGTACGTGCCGTCGCGCACGGTAGCTTCGGCCGGGGTAGCATAGCGCGGAGTACCCAAATTATATTCCAAAAACTCCAAGCTCATGCTGCCGTCGGGCGCTTCAATCGGAAAAACATCATCAAATACGGCTTGCAACCCTTTAAATTCTCTTTTAGCGGGTTTGACATCTAATTGCAAAAACTCTTTGAAAGATTGTTTTTGCATGGCCAGCAAGTCCGGAAGCGGTAGTTTAGAAGAAATCTTGCCAAAATTTTTCTGTTGTATCATTTCGTTTATTCCTGCCTTGTTTGTCGCCGAATAAATTTATTTTTGTGCACGCATCTGACAAAAATAAATTCACCGGCGTTGGCTTCCTAAGAAGCGAAATAAAGGACAAATCCCCGACCCCGAGTTGGGGCCGGGGAAATAGTGCGCTGACTATTTGAGTTCAACGGTGCCGCCGGCTTCGGTGATTTTCTTTTTGAGTTCTTCAGCTTCGGCTTTGGCAACGTTTTCTTTTACTGCTTTGGGGGCGCCTTCCACGAGGTCTTTGGCTTCTTTCAAGCCCAAACCGGTGATTTCGCGCACCACTTTAATGACGCCGATTTTTTTGGCGGCATCAACAGCAGTCAGCATAACATTGAATTCATCTTTTTCTTCGGCAGCAGCGGCAGCACCACCAGCAGCGGGGGCAGCAGCAACGGCCACTGCGGGAGCAGCAGCTTTCACGCCGAATTTTTCTTCAATCGCTTTCACGAGTTCGGAGAGTTCCAAAACGGTGAGTTCAGCAATTGCATTTACTAATTCATCTTTGGTCATTTTAGCCATTTTATTTTTTCCTTTGTTATAGAGTAGCGGCCTTCTGCTTTAACCTTGTCAAAGCCCGTACCTTTATCCCTTTCGGGGCTACTACCGCACTAAGTCGGGTTTGGATTATGCCGCGTTTAGTTGGCCCGAAAGCCAACTGAACGCTGACGCGTTATTTTTGCTTATTTTCCAAAGCAGCAATAACGTAGGCAAAATCCCGAATCGGAGCTTGGAGCACTTGCGCAGATTGCGCAACCGCTTGATACAACGCACCGGCCAATTTGGACAAGTTTTCTTCCTTGGTACCGATGGTAGCCAATTGTTTGACTTGTTTTTCATCAAACCAAGTGCCGTCGCTATAGCACGCTCTAAGCTTCAAAGCCTCTTGGCCTTTCTGGAAATCAACGAGCACTTTCGCCACGGCGGCTACATCGCCACCGATAGCAACTGCGGTCGGCCCTTGAAAGAGCTTTTCATCGGCTCCTTCAATTTTGGCCTGCTTCATGGCGTGATCTAAAATAGTGTTGCGTTCTACACGGAATTTAGCGCCGGTAGGTGCAAGTTTCACTCTTAAGTCAGCCATGTCCACAAACTTCAGGCCTTGATAGGCGGTGAAGAAAATGGTGCCGCTATTTTTGATTTCAGCAGATAAGTCTTGAGACTTTTGCTTTTTTTGTTCTTTCGTCAGGTTCATTTTATTGCCTGTTTTTTAAACGCTTTTACCGTCGTTACTCTCGTCTAAAAATTATTTTTTAGGCGAGAAAACGACAGCCATAGATACCTCGTTCACCGTTCTCCGGCGAAGGTATCATGGTTGACGTTCAAATCTGTTACTACTATTGATATTTTATCAATAAAAGCTGCCAACTTGCAAATCATTTTGCAGTGTCTTATCCGCAGCTTGTAAATATATTATAACAAAAATTTGTAAAAAAGTACAAGTAATTATGGAATTTGGTAGACAAAGGTATAAGAGTTTTCTCCCCCATAAACTTTTGTTCCCGCAAAAATCTTCTCACAATAGGTGCCTTTATCTTCCCACAAGAAATTCCCTCGAGAATTTTTTTCTAAACAAACTACTTGTTTTTCTGGAATAGACCTGTATGCATGTTCATAATAAATACCAAAGCCCGTGCCCGCGTACGGCCCTGAAATGCGGCCTATTTCCACTCCTTTTGTAGGAAAACCATTTATCAATTGTACAGACCATTGCTCGTTTGAGCGCACATCTCTTGCTTCCGTATAGGTATTCCACTTGGTATTACCCGTCCACGGCACTTGCACATCTAAATCATCAAAACTTTCCGGCCAGATGCCATTAGCCAAATAATATACTTGTGCCGCATCATATACCGATTTAAGCATAGTAAATGCTTGTGTTGCCTTGCTTTTTTCTACTGCTTTTTGATATTGCGCTAAAGCGATTGCCACCAGGATACCGACGATTAAAACAACTACTAACAGCTCTATTAGCGTAAATGCGTGACTTTTCATACTCTCTCCTTTTGTTTTGATGTCCCTACGCTTGCAATTGTACCAAAAAAAAAAAACAAGTCAAGGCCTATTTTTACCGACGATAAAAACAACCAAAAAAGGGGGCTCTGCGCGGATCGCATTCATCGCAGAGCCCTTTTTGACGGCCGGGAGATACACCGGCCGAATGTACAGTTCACTTCCTGTGCCTCCTGTAATTCTCCCTAAACCCCCATAAGGTTTACGGAGAAGTCCCCCTTTTGACGCCCTGTGCGCGTCTGTGGGGGTCTTGATATCTTATATGAAAACCGTTCATTTCACAAGTGGGGGAAATTGATTAGAGATTTTTTGATTATAAAAAGGGGGAAATATTTTTTTTGAAAAAAGCTTGACTTGTTTTTTTTTTTTGGTATACTTGTTTAAGAGCCGGATTTGCTAAGTATCGTTTTTTGCTTCTGGCCCCTTGCGACACAGGAGCAAGGTTATAAAAATTATTAAGGAGAAAAACATGAAAAAAAATAAAAAAGCATTTACGCTGATTGAATTATTAGTAGTCGTTTTAATCATCGGCATTTTGGCCGCGATTGCTCTGCCGCAATATGAAGTAGCTGTAGCAAAATCCCGCTATACCCAATTAATGACACTTGTTAAACACGTAAAAACGGAACAAGAAGTATATCGTTTGGCTAATGGGCATTATGCCGCAGATTGTGAAGAGTTAGGGGTAGATTTGCCGGGAGGCACTTATTTAAATAATGATAAGTTAATTGCCGATAACAATAATAAATTTTACATACAATGCTTACGGGAGTCCGTGGAAAATCCTGTGGCAATTGTTGGCATATTTGTAAATTCATCTGGTAGTCTTTTAGCAACTTACGAGCAATATGTTGAGACGGTGGATACAGATGCTACTTTTGGATGTTGGGGAAAGAAAACATCTGTATATCAAAAAGTATGTAAAAATTTATGTGGCGAACTTCAAGACGACACTTGGTGTGCGAAATAAAATTTTAATCTGATATATAAAATCATTCTTATAGGTAAATTTTTAAGAGGAACAGATCCTGAATTACAACCTTTCAAGATGACGACTCTTTTTCCCTGGGGATGTGCGTGCTTACTTAAATTACCACCAGCTATTTATAAAAGTTTTCAAACAAAAACAGCTTTATATCCCGCACAAAGACACTGCGGGATGACGACAAGAGAAAACAGCACGCATGCTCCTTTGAAGAAAAATCCCTTAATTCTAGGCGTGAAACTTTCAAACTAATTTTTCATAGTTCTAGGGGCAAGACTTTTTCAAACAAAAACGGTTTTCTGCTAGGCAACAGCGACTGAGCGTATACTGTAAAGGGCGAAGCCCGAGGTATCCGAAGGAGCTGGCAACAACGAAGAAAACCGTTTTTGGAAGAAAAAGGAAAAGGGCTTTAATGAGACCGACATCGATCTACTCTCTCAGCACCGAATTGGGTGCCAATACCATCGACCCTGATAAGCTTAACTGCCGTGTTCGGAATGGGAACGGGTGTTGCCTTATCGGAAATAATATCAGTCTCATTAAAGCCCTTAATTGTTAAAAGAACAAATCTGGTTACAAAGAAGTTATTATCGGACGGGAACAACAACTTCTTTGTGTACCCCGGTTGGAATCCTTCTCGCCGCTTACTAGGCGGGTCATCAACTTCCTTCCAACCCCTATTATCATTATATCAGATAACTTTAGAAAAGCGCAAGCATTACACTCACGTTTGGATTAAAGAATACGGCCAAGCCTCACGACCTATTAGTACAGATTAGCTGAACACATTACTGTGCTTACACACTCTGCCTATCAACCCGGTAGTCTTCCGGGGGTCTTCTGGGTAGTTAATCTACCAGGGAAACCTTATCTTGAGGCGGGTTTCACGCTTATATGCTTTCAGCGTTTATCCCTACCGAACACCGCTAATCAGCTATGCTTGTTTACAAACAACTGATATACAGGAGGTTCGTTCATCCAGGCCCTCTCGTACTATGGACAACTCCTCTCAAGTTTCCTGCGCATACAGCAGATAGAGACCGTACTGTCTCACGACGTACTGAACCCAGCTC
>JAGCKY010000105.1 GCA_017647245.1 Elusimicrobiaceae bacterium | reverse complement strand
CGTTTCTGACGTAAAAATAACATGCCACGCACGCCAGCAGTAGTAAAATAAAATGCCACATAAATAATTTTTTGTCGTTCATAAATGCTCTCTGTAATAAGGTTTACTTATATTATGGATAAAATAAACGCCGCGTGCAAGGGCCGAAATACCTATTTTTCCCCTAGGCCAAAATTTCTGTCCCTACCCCTTGACTTGTTTTTTTTTTTTGGTATACTTTTTTTGGAGCCGGATTTGCTAGCTACTGTTTTTGGCTTCTGGCCCCTTGCGTGTTTGACGTGTTTTTATGGAAAACCGCAAGGTTTTTAAAAATTATTTAAGAGGAGAATATTATGAACAAAAAAGAAATTAAAAAAGGATGTCATCCTGAAGTGTTTTTATTCAGGATCTCCTCCTTATTGATAAACAACAGAAAAGCGGGAGGTCCTGAGCAACAACACCTCAGGACGACCCATTGTGCCGCGTTTACGCTCATTGAACTATTAGTGGTTGTATTAATCATCGGCATACTGGCCGCGGTGGCTCTGCCGCAGTATCAAGGCGCAGTATTAAGAATTAAATACGTCAATATGATTGTACTGGCCGAAGCTTTTAAGTCCGCGCAAGAAAGATATTATTTGGCCAACGGAGAATATGCACCGAGTATTTATGATTTGGATATTGATATAGCCGGAGAAAAGGCTAAGGAACCTTTGGATAATCGAGAGGCGTATAAAGTGAAAGAGTATTATATTTTTACTTCTGCAACACAAATGGCGGCCTATTGGACAGATAAGGATGATAATTTATTTATGATGTATAATCTTCGTTTGGATCACATAAATATGTGGAACGGGGCGCATGCTTTGTGCCGTGCTTATTATAACAGCGGACAGGCAGGCAAAGCTATTTGTAAAAGTTTTTCGGGTGCGCATGATTGTGGGGATAACACGACAAAAGGTTTTTATTACTGCTTTATTGACTAAAAAAGCCCGGCACAATGACCGGGTTTTTTAAAATTTCTTTCTCTTACTCTTTAGCAATCTCAATACCTAAGTCTTTGAGTTGCTGTTCATCTACCACGTTGGGCGATTCCGTCAGCGGGCAAACCGCTTGCGTCGTCTTGGGGAACGCAATTACTTCACGGATAGAATCTTCGCCAACCAGCAACGCGGTCACGCGGTCTAATCCAATGCCGATACCGCCATGCGGCGGCGCACCGTATTGCAAGGCATTGAGCAGCATGCCAAAGCGCAAGGCGGCCTGTTCTTTGCTGTGTTTCATCAAAGCCAAAATGCGCTCTTGCACTTCGCGACGGCAGTTGCGCACCGAGCCGGAAGCAAGCTCATTTCCGTTAAGCACCATATCAAATTGATACGAGCGCACGGAGCCCGGGTCGCTTTCCAATTTATCTAAATCTTCCTCGTGCGGCGCGGTGAACGGATTATGCGCGGCATCCCAGCGGTCTTCTTCGGGGATATATTCCAAGAGCGGGAAATCCGTAATCCACGCAAAAGCCCATTGGCATTTAGGCGTGAGATTTTTTACCAACTCTTTGCGCAGGGCTCCCATAAAGCTTTGGCAGGTGCGCACATTCACATCACTGCCCACCAAAATGATGTCCCCCTCTTGCGCGCATACAGCCGTTTGCAGGGCGGTCATTTCTTCTGGCGTGAAAAATTTAGCGGTCGGGCTTTCTAGTTTGCCGTCTTTAACTTTGAGCCACACAAGACCTTTGGCACCGTTCTTTTTGGCAAGGTCGGTCAGCTTATCAATTTGTCCGCGCGACATCGCCGCACCCTTTTCCCCGCGCACGGCGTAAATCGCACCTTTGGCGGCCAGTACGTCGGAAAACACCTTAAATCCCGTCTTGGCAAAAATGTCGCTCACATTTTTGATTTGTAAATCGTAGCGCAAATCGGGCTTGTCCGAGCCATACAAATTCATCGCATCATTATACGGTAATTTCGGAAACGGCGTTTGTAATTCATAGCCGCCCACTTTGAAAAGTTCTTTCATCAAACCTTCCACAATTTCGTGGATATCTTCAATGGTTACAAAGGACATTTCCATATCAATTTGCGTGTGTTCGGGTTGGCGGTCGGCGCGCAAATCTTCATCGCGGAAACACCGCGCGAGTTGGAAATAACGGTCAATGCCGCTGGCCATTAAAGTTTGTTTGAACATCTGCGGACTTTGCGGCAACGCATAAAATTGCCCATGGTGGATACGCGACGGCACCAAATAATCGCGCGCGCCTTCCGGCGTGGAGCGTGTAAGTACCGGGGTTTCCACTTCTAAAAATCCGTTGGCATCCAAATACCGCCGTGCGGCTTGGGCTACTTTATGGCGCATCGTCAAATTGCGTACCATAACCGGATTGCGCAAATCCAAATAGCGGTATTTCATGCGCGTTTCTTCCGTCGCACCGCGTGATTTGTCAATGTCAAACGGCAAGGGTACAGAGGTATTTAAGAGTTTCAAATCTCCCACCGCAATTTCAATTTCACCCGTCGGCAAATTGGGATTCACAGCGCCTTCAATGCGGTGTTTGACGGTGCCGGTTACTTCCACTACATATTCGTTGCGAAGTGTAGAAGCCAGCTCAAAAAATTTACTGTCCGGCCCCACGACAATTTGTACCAGCCCGCTACGATCGCGCACGTCTAAAAATAGCACGCCGCCGTGATTGCGGTAGCTGTTAATCCACCCGCAGACGGTTTGTTTGGTATCAATGTGCGAGGCGTTTAGTGCGCCGCAATAAGATGTTCGTTTCATACTAATTTTTTTACCTCGGTAATAACGTTTTCAAGCGGAATTTGTTTTTGCTCTCCGCTGACTAAATCTTTGAGTGTGATTTGATTGGCGGCCAGTTCGTCTTCACCCAAAATCAACGCAATCGCCGCGCCACAACGGTTGGCTTGTTTCATTTGCCCTTTAGCATTTTTGTCAAAGAGGCCGCCCTCGGTGCGCACGCCTGCCGCGCGCAAATCCTGCATCAGATTAAACGCAGTTTCGTTGCAAGTTGGGCCAAGCGATACCATATATACGCTTTTCTCTTGTGTGGCGG
>JAGCKY010000104.1 GCA_017647245.1 Elusimicrobiaceae bacterium | reverse complement strand
TATAATATACATATAGATTTTTTGGATTACGTTGTTGGATGCAAAGGACTTTTGTAAAAGGTCCGGAGCAGGGAAATGAGGCAACTCATTTTCAACTTCAAGCCCGACTTCGTAACCGTTCCGTTTTCCGCGTGAAATCCACGCGGGGGAAGTCTATGTGGTGTTTTACACCCTAGATTTAGTCCACCCTTGCTTCGGCAAGGGTTGGACGGCGGCGGTTTCGAGTCCCTTGAAGTTCTCGGAGCCGCCGCTTTTGTTTTATTTTCTTGTTCACATCCAACGCACACTATGGCAGTTGGAGTTATCACCACAAAAGTATTTTACTTTTTATGCCTGAATCGACAGGACTCAATGGCCATGCTGAGCGTAAGGACTCAGTTTTTTCCTTACAAAAACCCCGGAAGATTTTTCCGGGGTTTTTATCTCAATAGATTTTATTTTTTCTTTCTTCGATCGGCGCGCTTGGCAAGACGTTCCGCTTTCGTTTCGCGGCGCTTGTAACCCGCATGCTCGGGGTTTTGGGCGGCCTCGTTGTCTAACGTGCCGTTCCATTCAAACTCGCGTCCGCCGGCAATTAAGGTGTCGCCGTCTTGCACGCCGGCTTTTAGGAGTGCTTTTTCCAAACCGATTTTTTTGAAGATACCGCGCAGGCGGCTGACCGCCTCGGTCTGTGTGAAATTGGTCATGGCAATAAATTCATCAATTTTTTTGCCGGTGATATGTACCACGCCGTCCTCGCCGCGCGTGATAGTAAAAATCGGCTCCACTTTATGTAAAGCGGCGTTTTGTTTTTCCGCTTTTACGACGGGAACGGGCGTAACGGATAAAATTTTGACTACTTCGTCTAAAACCTGTTTGATGCCTTGGCCCGCGGCGGCGGACATTAGCATGACTTTGTGTTTTTTAAATTTTTTGGAAAGTTTTTCAAACGCTTTCTGCGCCGACGCTAAATCGGCTTTGTTTACCACAATAATGCGCGGCTTTTTGGCCAAATTTTTATCAAATTGTTTGAGCTCTTTTTCAATGACTTTAACGGATTGCTCGGCATCTAATCCGTCAAAACCGTCCGGGTCTACTAAGTGCAACAGCACGCGCGTGCGTTCAATGTGTTTTAAAAATTGATGCCCTAGGCCTTTGCCTTCGCTTGCGCCCTCAATAATACCGGGGATATCGGCGGTGGCAAAAGAACGGCCCTTGTGCATGGTAATGCCGAGGTTGGGGTTTAACGTCGTAAACGGGAAATCGGCAATGCGCGGGCGCGCGCTGGAAATGGCGGTCAAAAACGTGCTTTTGCCCGCATTAGGAAAACCTACTAAACCCAAATCCGCCAACACTTTTAACTCCAAAATCAGGGTGACTTCTTCGCCGGGTTGGCCGAGTTCTGCAAAGTGCGGGCAAGTGTTATTGCGCGTCTTAAAAGATTGGTTACCGCGTCCGCCCATGCCGCCTTTGGCGACTAGAAGTTGCTGGCCGTGGGCGGTAATATCGCCGAGCAACTGGCCGTCTTTATACACCAGCGTACCCAGCGGAACGAGCACAATTTTATCCTCACCCCCGCGGCCCGTTTTATTATATGTGCCGCCTTTTTCGCCGCATGGGGCTTCAATGTGCGGATTATAAGCGAGCTCTAAAAGGGTAGTCAGGTTGCTTTCACCTTGGATAATTACGTCGCCGCCTTTGCCGCCGCAACCGCCGTTAGGGCCGCCGAACTCAATAAATTTTTCACGGCGAAAAGACATACAGCCGTCGCCGCCCTTTCCGGCGGTGATGTAGATTTTGACGTGGTCTAAAAAGCTGCCTGACTGCATAAATTATTCCTCTAAATTTTCTTCCTGCAGTAATTTTTTGCTCAAAGCCCGTTTGGCCTTATTGCGCGCGCGTTTGGCTTTGGTGCGGGCCGATTTTTTAGTGGTGGTATATACCCACTCATCTTGCTTAACGGGTAAAATCTTATCTTTCATATTATACAACTATCGTCAAAAAAAGCGGCGGGTGTTGCCCCGCCGCTTATCAAACAGACAGATTATTTCGTTTCCGTCTTTTTGGCTTTGGCCGGGGCTTTTTTGGTGGCCGGTTTAGCGGCGGCCGGTTTTGCCTTCGGGGAAGCGGCTTTTACTTCTGCTTTAGGGGCCGCTTTTTTAGCCGGGGCTTTTTTCGCTTCCGTTCCTTTCGGATAGACGGAAATTTTCTTTTTGCCTCTGTAAGCCCATTCAAAGGTGACAATGCCGTCCACGCGGGCAAACAAGCTGTCATCGCTGGCGCGGGTCACGTTCGTGCCCGGCAGGAATTTGGTGCCTTTTTGGCGGACGATAATTTCGCCGGCGTGTACGAATTGGGAACCGAAACGTTTGACACCCAGGCGTTGGCCGTGGCTGTCGCGTCCGTTAGAGGAAGAACCTTGTGCTTTGGTATGTGCCATAGTTTTCTCTCCTTACCCGAGTACGATGTCGGCAATTTTAATTTGCGTTAAATCCTGTCTGTGCCCTTGGGTTCTTTCGTACCCTTTTTTCGGGCGGCGTTTGAAGACCAGGATTTTGGGACCTCTCAAGTGTTTTACTACTTGAGCGGTGACCTTGGCGTTTTTAGACGCCTTGGTATCTGCTGAGGTACCTTCCTCGTTAGCGGCCCACAGAACTTTCAGTTCCACGGTATCACCCGCTTTCGCGTCCAGCTTTTCAACCTGCAGATCTTGACCGGGTTTTACCCAGTACTGTTTTCCACCAGTTTCAATGATTGCGTACATGTTATTTTCCATTTTATAGCGAACAAACCCCTACCTCGCTTTTCGCGCGGCAGAAGTAAGACGCTTACTTCAAGTACCTATATTATAGCTTATTTGGGGGCGTTTGTGGCAGATACTTGTTTGAAAAAGTTTTTTAAATAGGGCTTGACTTGTTTTTTTTTTTTGGTACGATATGAGGGTAGGGAATAGTTTAAAGCCGTCATTGCAGGCGTGGACCTGCAATCCAGCGTTGTTTATGAAGGCTGTTTTCCTTATAAACAGCTCTGGATCCCGGGTCCATGCCCGGGATGACGACACAAAACAAAAGAGAGGAGTAACCATGATGAACAAAAAAGCGTTTACGCTGATTGAGCTGTTAGTGGTTGTATTAATTATCGGCATTTTGGCGGCAGTAGCCTTGCCGCAATATCAAAAAGCAGTTAAAAAAACGCAGCTTGTACAAGCATTACCTACACTCAAAGCCATTTCGCATGCTAAAAAAGTATATTATTTGGCCAACGGAAGTTATACAGATGACTTAGATTCTTTAGATATACAGGTACCTTATACATCACATCCGGAAGGCACAGGTAATTATATTGGTACCCCTTTGGGTGGTACAGTTGTTTTAAGTCATACGGGAGACGGGGTGAGTTGGCGTTCTCCCTATGATTTTACTATAGAAGTATACACTACAGGGGTATATTGTTTTGGTGATGATGATTTATGTAAATCTGTAGGTGGTACGCTCAATTATACTACTCCGAGTGGTATCAATGTGTATGGGTTGAAGTTTTAGTTTTACTCTTTGTCTATCTTCCGCTCAATTTTCGTTAAGTAATTTGTTTGGCAAAATACCCCTTGACTTGTTTTTTTTTTTTGGTACCATTTTTAATGTAGGGACATTAAAACAAAAGGAGAGGTTATGAAAAATCACGCATTCACGCTAATAGAGTTGTTAGTGGTTGTTTTAATCATCGGTATACTGGCCGCGATTGCCTTGCCGCAATATCAAAAATCAGTGATGCGCACGCGCTATGCTAGTTTAAAAAGTCTGGCACGCAGTATTGCTAACGCGGAAGAAGTTTATTATTTAGCCAACGATAAATATAGTGTAGATTTTGATGAATTGGATGTGGATATGCCTGGCAACACAATAGATTGTGATTTCTCTACGGAAGATGAAGCGGAAATAGAAGCCGGGAGAAAGAAATACAGATGCTATGACTGGGGAAAATGTTATATATCTAATGGCGACAAATATTCCGAGGTAAACTGCTCAAATAGTTTAATTAAAATGGGATATAAAATACGTTTCATACATTCTGTTGCAAACCCCGGGAAGCAATTATGTGTAGCGTATGGTTCAGCAGATGCGAATAGTTTGGGTGCGCAAGTGTGTAAAGCAGAAACCGTCAGGACAACCCCTTCTAATACAAATGCCGGGGAGAATCCATATACTTCTTATTGGTATTAAAAGAATTAAAGTTATTCTTCGTCAATTTTGAGCATGGCCACAAACGCTTCTTGCGGTATGTTCAAACTGCCGATAGATTTCATGCGCTTTTTGCCTTCTTTCTGCTTTTCCAGCAGTTTGCGTTTGCGGGTAATGTCGCCGCCGTAACATTTGGCGATGACGTCTTTGCGGTAAGCGGGGATAGTTTCGCGCGCAATGACTTTTCCGTTGATGGCGGCTTGTACCGCTACTTCAAATTGTTGCCGTCCGATGAGCTCTTTTAATTTGGCGCACAGTGCGCGGCCTTGTGTTTGCGCTTTGTCTTTGTGTACGACGACAGACAGCGCGTCTACGGGAGTGCCGTGCAGTAAAATTTCCATGAGCACCACATCGGCACTGCGAAAGCCCGCCACCTCATAATCAAAGGACGCATATCCTTTGGACACGGATTTTAATTTGTTGTAAAAATCAATAACCATTTCGCCCATGGGCATTTCGTATTTGATAATCACGCGCTGATTGGACAGGTGGTCCATATTCATAAACGTGCCTCGTTTTTCTTTCAGTAGCGTCATCACGCCGTCCATAAATTCCACCGGGGTGACAATCGTGATGTGAATGACCGGCTCTTTAATATCCAAAATATCGCCGTGCGGCGGGAAATTGGCTGGGTTATCAATGATTTTGTATCCCGGATCATCGGGCGCGTCCGGTAAGGCCGCTAGTTCCTGCGGATGATTTTTGCGCGGGGTAAATTTTACATGATACACCACATTGGGCGCGGTGGCAATTAAGGACAAATTAAATTCGCGCTCTAACCGCTCTTTTACAATTTCAATGTGCAAAATACCCATAAACCCCAGACGAAAACCAAAGCCAAGTGCCTTGGAAGTTTCACTCTGGTAATGGAAAGAAGAATCGGATAAATTTAATTTTTCAAGCGCGGTGCGCAGCAGCGGAAAATCGGTCGTTTCCACCGGGAAAATACTGGCAAATACGACGGGCTTGGCATCGGCATAGCCGGGCAAAGGCATTTGCGCGGGATTGTCAGAAAGCGTAACCGTGTCGCCTACTTTTACTTGATGAATATCTTTAATGCCCGCTACCAAATAGCCCACTTCGC
>JAGCKY010000103.1 GCA_017647245.1 Elusimicrobiaceae bacterium | reverse complement strand
TCTTAAAAAAATCTCCTACCACAAGCAGGAGGTTTTTTAAAACCGGTTATTCTTTTTCAATGTAGCCAAACTTTTCCAACCACTCGTTACTGTCGCGCCAGTTGGGCGTGACGACTACTTGCAGTTCCAATCGGTACGGACGGCCCAAAAATTGGGCGATGCGCGTTTGCGCGTGCTCACGCAATTTGGCAATTGCGCTACCGCCTTTGCCGATCAAAATGGGCTTTTGCCCCTCGCGCTCTACGTGGATAATCGCGCGGATGTAATTTTTATCGCCTAAATTTTCGGTAAATTTTTCAATTTCCACTTGCGTGCTGTACGGGATTTCCTGTTGGTACAGTTTGAAAATTTGCTCGCGGATAAATTCCGCCGCGTAAAAACGCTCCCAACGGTCCGTCCATTGCCCCGCCGGGAAATACGCAGGGCTTTCCGGCAATGCCGCCGCTACCGCGGCTTTAAGTTCCGCCACGCCATTGCCCCGCGGTGCGCAAATTTCAAACACTTTTTCAATGTTGGGCAATTGCGTTTTGATTTCTTTGTGTAAATCTTTCAAAACGGGTTTATCTTTGACTAAATCGGTTTTGGTCAGCACTAAATACACCGGGCAAAACGCCTGTGAAATTTTCTTAAATAAATCAGCGTGCGCGGGTAAATCTGGCTCGTGCGCGTCTATCAAAAGCAAAATTATATCCGCATCTTCCCCGACGGCGCGGTCCACACACGCGGCCATGGTCTGCTGTAATTTGTAGCGCGGGTGCAAAAAGCCCGGCGTGTCTACAAAAACGATTTGGTAATTCTCCCCTTCGGCAATCGCCAAAATGTTTTGGCGCGTGGTCTGTGGTTTCTCGGTCACCGCGGAAAGCAGTCCGCCCGCAAGCGCATTGAGTAAGGTAGACTTACCCGCGTTGGGCAAGCCGGAAAGTACGCAAAAGCCGCTATGAAAAGTGTTTTTTGTCATTAGTATTATTGTACTTGATTTCTTGCCGGTTTGACAAAGAAAAACCCCGCCACATGGGCGGGGTCTTAAAAACACAACAATTTTATTTGGTTTGTGTACCGGCTTCTTTCTTCCACGTGGTGGCAATACAAATACCTGCCAAAATACACGCATAAATACAAGAAACGTACACGCCTTTCCAACCGTAGTGGGTGCTGATGTAGGCGGCCCCTTTACTGGAAAGCATCGCGCCGAAATAACCGAACATTCCGGTAAATCCGCACGCGGCGGCCGCGGCCTTTTGAATCGTTACGCGCGAGGCCTGTACCCCGCCTGCCAAGTTCTGCGGGCCGTCTACGAAGAAACCGATGAATGCCGCGAGCACAGCGGTCATCCAAAATGCATTCGGAGAGGCTACTTTATAAAATCCCCAGCAGCTGGCGGACAAAATGGCCAAGTAAATCAAGTTCATTTGCGTGCAACGTCCGCCAAACCAGCGGTCCGCCAAATATCCCGCTACGATACCGCCCGGCATACCCAAGAACGGCATAGCAGACGCGGCAGACGCGGCGGCGGCTTCGGTAAAACCGCGCTCTTGGTTTAAGAACGTGGTCGCCCAGTCTAACGTCGCAAAGCGCACATAGTAAATAAACACATAGGAAATAGCCAGCGCCCACAAGAACGGGTTAGTCAAAACATATTTTTTAACAATTTCCCATTGGCTCATGTCGGCTTTTTCTTGTTTGACCGGCATGACGTCGTTGCGGTATACTTCAATGGCAGGCAAACCCACGGATTTGGGCGTATCGGCCATATAATATACCATAAAAATACTGTAAATAATACCCATCGCCGCGGGCAACAAGAACGCCATTTGCCAGCCGCATTTGAGCCACAGTAATAAGGAAATCAGTTGCGCTACAAAGAACGCACCGAACGTGTGCGAAGAAGACCACAAGGTCCATTTGGTAGCACGTTCAGAGGGAGAAAACCAGTGCACAAGCCCTTTAGCTACCGGCGGGAAGCCCATGGATTGTGCCGCACCGTTTAACCCCCATAAGAAAGAGGCCAAGAACGTCGCCGTTATAGGCAAACCGATAGCGCCGAACATTCCGCTGATTTGCGGAATAAATGCAAAAAGGATGTTGATGATGGAGGAGCTAAACAAACCCGTTGCCATAACGGAGCTGATGTTGCAGCGGTCGGCAATCGTACCGCTTAAAAATTTACCGATGCCATAGGTCAAGTAAATCACAAAACCGATAGTACCTAATTGCTCCACGGTAAACACGCCGTTATTAATCAAAACAGGCTTAATAATATCCAAGTTTTTGCGGGTAAAATAAAACAAAGCATATCCGAAATACATGGAGAAGAACATCTTAATACGCCAAGATCTGTACAAACGTTTGATCGCTTGTTCATCAGTTAGCGGGGTAGCATCTGGGACTGGTTTAAACCAATCGGCAATTTTAGCGAACATACAATCTCCTTTTTAGAAAAAAATAAACTCTCCTTTTTGGGAAAACAGTTTCCCTAAAAGAGAATTTACTTAACACTTTAGGCAACCCTTGCTGCCTACCTTTCCATTATAACAAAATAAAACAGTTTGGGCGCAAAAAAATACCGTTCCTGTGAAAAATATAAAAAAAAGCTTGACAAATCAAAAAAAAAAAACAAAATAGAGAGTAGGCAAAATGAATAAAAGGAGACTTATTATGAAAAAAGGTTTTACGCTGATTGAATTACTTGTCGTCGTGCTTATCATTGGCATTTTGGCAGCCATTGCGCTGCCGCAATATGAAAAGGCAGTAGAAAAATCTAAATCCGCACAAGCCCTTACACTTATGAAAACTGTCTACCAAGCCGCTCAAGCATATTATTTAGCCAACGGAACATACGCCACTTCATTTGATGATTTGGGGATAGATATTCCATGGACGGATAAAAACAAATCAGGAACAATAACCGATGCGCGCAATAATGAAGAATGGTCCGCTCGTCTGTTAAATAAGTCATCAGATGACTCAAAATATAATGCAATCCAAATCCGCCGCCTATCCGGGAAATATATAGGAGCAGGCTTTGAAATCTACTTACATCACAATGCTACCAAGGTTCCACGTAATGTACTGTTTTGCATAGAAGGCTATAATGACAGTAATTTAAAATTTGAAAAACCACGCGGAGCGTATTGTAGCCAAATTATGAACGCAAAATACATTCACCAAGGAGATCCTAACTATTATTTCACGTTTGACAATACCCAATGGGGTAGTTAATTAAGCATCATTTCACTTATGTAAATTCACAAACGCGGCGGCACTGATGCCTGCTTTCGCGCCCGTCCCGGCCGCAATACTGGCTTGTCT
>JAGCKY010000102.1 GCA_017647245.1 Elusimicrobiaceae bacterium | reverse complement strand
TACTTATATTATAGAAAAAACGAGGGGAAAAAGGGGGAGAAATTAAATAAAAACCCCTTACTGAAAAGTAAGGGGAAAGTGAATCGTTTACAAACGGATTTATTCCAACGGTTTATCTGCCAAGGCCTGTGCCAACTGCGCAAAAAGCACCTTGACTTCTTTGATTTTTTCAGCCGGCAAACGAATGCCTTTTTTGGTCCAACCTTTGTATTTCTCATCCTCTTGCCATTGGCGCATATCCAGCCCATAGGCATCGTGGAAAGAGCTTACCCGCACAATTACCGATAACCCCGGCCGCTTAGCAAATTTGCCCAGTTCCACTTCTTTGAGTTGGGCCGGGTCATCAGGTAGTTGCGCAATCAGCGGCGCCAATGCTTTGACAATATCGGGTGTGAGCGTAATGCCCGCACGCGTGGCCCCGATATATTCACCCGCCGTTTGATATTTACGGATAGAAGCATAACGATAGCCGCGGTAGGCATCTATTGAAAACTTAATCATACTGTTTTCATCCAGCGGCAAGTCACCGATTTGCTGCAACATCATAAAACTACTTTCGCTCATAGACCCCTCCTTTTTTGCCACCCTTCTGCGTAAAAGTGAAATATGCTATCATTAAGTGGCTAGGATAATATTGTAAGATTTACCTGTGGCAAATGCAAGTACTTTTTGTATAATAATTTAGACAGGTATTCACACTTTTCTTATAAGAGAGGATATTTATGGCAGACGCAGAAGCTTTAATTGGTAAAGAAATTGCGGGTTGTGAGATTTTAACAAAAGTAGCGGAAGGGGGAATGGGCACCGTATTTAAAGCACGCCACAAAGCATTAGACCGTATCGTCTGTGTCAAAATTTTAAGCCCCAATTTAGCCACTGACAAAAAAGCCGTAACGCTCTTTTTAACCGAAGCCCGAGCCATTGCCGAATTAGACCATCCGAATATCGTAAACGTTTACAACGTCGGAAAAGAACAAGGTTATTATTTTATCGTCATGTCTTTCATTGAAGGACAAACCCTCTCTGCCTTGCTCAAAAAACAACGTGTCCTGTCTATCGGTTATGTACTGGATTTGTTTGACGGTGTATTGAAAGGATTATCCGTCGCCCACGAGAAAGGAATTATCCACCGCGACATTAAACCTTCCAACATTTTAATTACACCGGAAGGAAAACCGAAAATTGTGGATTTCGGTATCGCTAAAAAAGTAGACAAAGAAACAGGATCCACCAAAACGACCGAGTTGGCCGGCACAGCTTATTTCATCGCGCCCGAACAAGCTTTGGGCAAATCGTTAGATACCCGCGTAGATTTATATTCCGTCGGTGCAAGCATGTATTATGTGTTAACCGGACATTTCCCGTATAACGGTAAAACAACTGTAGAAATTATCCAAAAACACATCAACGAACCTGTGCCCGATCCGTCCGCCTTGCGCCCCGATTTGCCGGGCTGGTTGGTGCTTGCCATACAAAAATTAATGAGCAAAAACCCCGACGACCGTTTCCAAACCGCTAAAGAAGTCTATCTGTATTTCAACAAAATGCGCGCGGAAGAACAATTGAAAGTAAATACGACACAAGGCCGCGCCGCCATTGATTTGGCCATTGAATCGCCATTGGCTTTATCCAAGACGACCACTTTGCCTACCGAATCTATCAAACAACAACGGGTAGAGGATGTGTACCGTCAAATGTCCGGACGGCAAACGCAACCCGGCACAAAACAACGCAATCAGCAAATGCCAGATATAGATGATTTGGACAAACGCATTACGGCTAAAGAAGCCCCTAATGCACCCAAAGGAACGCAAAAAGAAATTGCCCGCAAAACACTCGCCCGAAATTGGGCCAGAGAAAAATACGGCTTGCGTATGATGCATATGAAAGAGCTTACCAAACGCGTCCTGCAGATGGTGGTGTTGTTGCCTCTTTTCATTATTTTCACCGTATTATTGGGACATATCTTGTTCACGCTCGGACAAATTTGTTCTGCTTTTGTTGTACCGACCAACGGCATGATCTCTAATTTGTTTGCGCCTTTAACCGCCGGTTATTTAGAGCACAATCAATTGCTCTACACTATATTGGCGGTTGTGGCTTTGGCCTGTGTGTTTGCAATGGGAACGCTCAAGTCTTACAGACGCACTACCGCTTTGTCATTGTTCTTTGCGGCGGCTTGTTACTTGGCCGGTCTGTTTGCCCCGGAGCAACCTTTCTTTGAGTTGTCTTCTCTGTCTACCTATTTCTTCTCGGCAGAGTACTACTTATGCTATTTGTTCTTGGCGGCGGCGTGGGCTATTTCGTTATGCTGGCGCTTAACCCGCACTTTGCCTGAACGCGTGCTGAGCATTGCATTAGTCATACTTTCCGTGGTATTAACTTACCGCGCCACCGCGCTAACTATTGCGCCAGATTGGACGTTAAGTTTGACTAAAGTAGCGCTGTTGGGCTCTGTGGCTTTTGCTATCTTAACCATTTACTATATGGTAACCCGTGTTGAACGCAGCTTACTGATCATTACTGTATTCTTCTTGATGTCTATCGGTTCGCTGTGGTGTTTCAATGTGTCGGGTCTGTATGGAAATTTGAGCACCACTATCGGCACTTTGATTGCCACTATTCCGATGGATAAACCGACCGATAGCCAGCGCTTTAGCGATGAAGCCGGCAGTGCCGATTACTTTGCGTTTAGCCGTCCGGGGTATTTCTCCGCTTACGCCATTGATAAATCTATCAACTATTTGAGCGACGAAGAAAAACAAAAGTTTTTGGACAATGCTATTAAACGTTATGCAGGTACCTTTATAGAGGAAGACCAATATCCGTTGATTTCTTCTCTGTTGGCTACCTACTATTTGGACGGTGTGCATAAAACTAAATTTAAAATGTGGGATTATGCTATCAGCTATCCTATCCACAATTTTAATAAACACGCCCAAGAAGATCACGCTTATTCTTTCTTAGTGATCATATTGTTCTTGTTGGCTACCCTTAACTGCATCGGAGGAATTTTATTCAAAGAAGAGGAT
>JAGCKY010000101.1 GCA_017647245.1 Elusimicrobiaceae bacterium | reverse complement strand
CCCGGGCAAGAAACGGAAGTCGTCCGCCCAACGGTAATCACGCGTTTGCGGTAATACTCCCCAAAGCCGTCCTGCTCAAATAATTTCTTAAACGCCGCCGTAAATGCACGCGCATAGCGGCAACCCGGATAAGTAAACATAAACACATATTTTTGATTGCCGGTCAAATAACGCTCAAACTGTTTATCTGTTTTTAAACTTTCATATACGCGGGCCGGAATAGGCAATACTTCCACTTGGGCCAGCGCGCGCGTGGGCGCAATTCTGCCGTCCATGTGCACGGGCACGGGCGAATCTTTTTTAAGTATATTTTCAAAATCAATCCGCTGTCCGAAATAAACGCCAAAAAACAGCAAACACCCTATCAACGCTACTACTTCCCAACTTTCCACTTGGTCAAAAAAGCTCATAATATCCTCTTGTTTACATTATACACAAACGCGTACGCGCGCGGGCAAGTTTGGTATAATTTAAGAAATAATTTCTTTATTTAAGGAGAAGAAAATGGCTACTAAAACCGCTGTTTCCCCATTGCAAAAGCACCGCTGCGCTTACAAACCGGTGCTACCCGAAATTCTAAAAAAAGGCGCTTGTTTTATTAAACCCAAATCCGGCAAAGCTACCACCAGCGTGGCTGACCAAGCCGCCGTTAAAAAGATGTTCCCCAATACTTATGGTATGCCGGAAATCTCTTTTGTCAAAGGCGCTAATCCCGCTATCGGCAAGAAAGCGGTCAAAGTAGCCGTGGTATTATCCGGCGGACAAGCTCCCGGCGGACATAACGTGATTGCCGGACTGTTTGACGGACTTAAAAAAGCCAATGCCAAAAATAAACTGTATGGATTTTTAGGCGGCCCGAGCGGCATTTTGGATAATAAATTGAAAGAAATTACCGCGGCGTTTGTGGCCGATTACCGCAACACCGGCGGCTTTGATATGATTCAATCCGGCCGCACGAAAATTGAAACGCCGGAGCAACTAGCCACCGCGCTTTCCAACCTCAAAAAAAATAAATTTGATGCGCTCGTTATCGTCGGCGGAGATGACTCCAATACCAACGCGGGCGTACTGGCCGAGTATTTCAAACAACACGGTGCGGACATTTCCGTTATCGGCGTGCCTAAAACCATTGACGGCGATTTAAAAAATGACAAAATTGAAACCTCTTTCGGTTTTGATACCGCCACCAAAATTTATGCGGAAATGGTCGGCAATATCTGCCGCGACGTAAACTCTGCGCGCAAATACTGGCACTTTGTGCGTCTAATGGGCCGCAGTGCTTCGCACATTACGCTGGAAGTGGCGCACAAAACCCAGCCCAACATTACTTTAATCGGCGAAGAAGTATTGGCAAAAAAAATGACGCTCAAACAAATTATTGATTATTTGGCGGGCATCATTGTGGCGCGGGCCAAACAAGGCAAAAACTTTGGCGTGGTACTTGTGCCGGAAGGTTTAATTGAATTTATCCCGGAAATGAAAGCGCTCATCGCGGCGTTAAATGATTTACTGGCTGACCATGAAGCGGCTCTTTCCAAAATGAACACGGTAGCGCAAAAAAAAGCATTTATCATTTCCAAACTACCGAAAAAATTAGCCGATCTCATGAGCTCGCTACCCGAAGGAATTGCGGCGCAACTAATGTTAGACCGCGACCCGCACGGCAACGTACAAGTGTCTTTAATTGAGACGGAAAAACTCTTAATTGAAATGCTGCGCACCAAACTGGCTGCACTCAAAAAAGCAGGTAAATATAATGGCAAATTCGCCACGATTACCCACTTCTTTGGCTATGAAGGACGCTGTGGTTTCCCGTCGGTATTTGATGCCACGTACACCTATGCGCTGGGTTACAATGCGGCCGCGCTCGCGCTCAATAAATGTAGCGGCTATTTATCTTCTGTACGCAAATTGACCCGCCCGGCCAAAAACTGGGAATGTGGCGGCGTACCGCTGACCATGATGATGAATATGGAACGCCGTAAAGGAAAAGACAAACCCGTTATCCGCAAAGCGTTGGTGGAACTGAACGGCCCGGTGTTTAAAGCATTTGCCAAACAACGCGCGTTGTGGGCGATGAGCGAGTCTTACCAATTCCCCGGTCCGGTGCAATACTTCGGCCCGGCTGAAATTACGGAGATGACCACTTACACGCTGGCCTTTGAACGCGGCGCAAAGAAATAAGTTTTGATGTATAAGGGAAAAGCCCTGCACAAGTTGCAGGGCTTTTATTATATGTTATTTATAACGGCAGGTACGCGGTCCCCAATCCATACAATCTGTATCTCCGGTATCTGACATACATATTTTTTCATAAATACTGTCTTTTGGTGCCTGGCACATTCTTTGACTCGCAAAAGAATTACCTGTATTATGATACACTAAATAGGCAAACCATTTTCCGCTTCCGATTGTATATTGACACGAGGAGCTTGACGGATCAGTAATCTTACACTTTCCCCAATCATACGTAATTGTATCATCGTCCTCATTAACACTACCACCCCCGGGAAACTGCACATCTAAATCGCTGAGTTTTGCCGCATACGCACCGTTAGCAAGATAATATATTTCCTGTGCAGTACCCACTGCTTCTGTTATATTCTTAACGGTTGCCAAACGCGCTTTCAGTACCGCTTTTTGATATTGCGGCAAAGCAATAGCGGCTAGTATGCCTATAATTAAAACAACCACCAACAGCTCTATTAGCGTGAATGCTTGATTTTTCATAACCTCTCCTTTAATCCGTCATGCTGAACTTGTTTCAGCATCTCCTCCGCTTTTCACAAGGTGGAGATCCTGAACAAAAACTCTTCAGAATGACATCTTTTTTTGTATTAACTACCCCCGTATTGTACCAAAAAAAAAAAACAAGTCAAGGCCTATTTTACGCAACCAAAACCCAAACAAAACACAACAAAAAAGACGGAACGGAAACCGTTCCGTCTTTTGCGTAAATTCAATTGTTCCGTCTTATTTCA
The DNA here is from genome assembly GCA_017647245.1 of Elusimicrobiaceae bacterium. Taxonomy (GTDB): domain Bacteria; phylum Elusimicrobiota; class Elusimicrobia; order Elusimicrobiales; family Elusimicrobiaceae; genus Avelusimicrobium. Next base: position 3,523 of record JAGCKY010000101.1, on the reverse strand, counting down.
CCAAGAACGGCGCCACCTCTGCCAACATTTCTTCCACTTGTTTCATCGGCGCGCGGTATTGTGCATAATGGCTATCCAACATCGCGCCTTGATACAAACTGTGCGCGCGTTGCCACATCGTTTGACCGCCCATACTGCATAACTTGGTCAGACCGGCCTGTTTAATTTCACCCACGTGATAATCTGTGCCGCTGTTGTTTAAAGACTCGGTGGTGCTTTGTAATTGTTTATACAAATGGGAGCGCGGAAAATAAGATAAGAAAATATCTTCATGCCCGTACATAATGTGCGCCATAAAAGGCGTCTCGCCCGATTTGTTACGTTGTGCCAGCAAATCTTCGCGCGTTTGCTCGTCCAACATATTCCAAATCAGCCCGAACACCTGTTTATTGCGCGCCAAATGCAAGATATTATTGCCATATTTATCGCGCGCGCGCAACGTCGTTTCGTCGGCCTGCGAGAGTGCCTCGTGCAAAAATTTCACTTCCCCGTTTCTGGCCAAAAACAAGATATCGCTTTGCTGGCGTACAATTTCTTTTTCTACCGCGCTCACTACCCGCGTGGACGGATTGTTTTGCGCAAAGGCAACGCCCGTCAACATCAAAACAAACAAGATACTTAAAAGTTTTTTCATATTTTTCTCCTTATACTTATAGCATACCCCTTCTGTATCGTCAAAAACAGGGCCAAAAGACCTATTTCAACTTTAAATAGGTCCTAGGACCTAATAAATTGCCGCAAATAAAAAGCTCCCGCACAGGGAGCTTTTAAATGGAGCGGGCGAAGAGAATCGAACTCTCGTCTCAACCTTGGCAAGGTCGCGTTCTACCATTGAACCACGCCCGCATAAATCTTGCGTACTATTATTATAACAAATTTTACTGTAAAAGTATAGGCGCGATGCCCTTGAGATAATAATTTTCCGTCACTGCTTTGCGCACGGCCGGGTTTTGTTTTAAGGCAGATAACGTCGGGCTGCTACGCACCAGTTGCGCCGCCGCACCCGGATGTTCGCGGTAATACCGCGCAGACTGGCTAATCAATAAATACGACATCAAACGACTGCTGCCAAAAATCTCTATCAGCTTGGGCGAGTTCAAAATTTTTTGTGCGGCTTCCTGCGCAAAAAAGTTTTGCAATGCCTGCTCATCACCTGCTAAACGCGCCAAGGCCACCGGGTCATTAAGTAGCGGCGCTACGTCGGGCCGGGCGATAAACGCTTGAATCATTTCGTCTTGATTAAACAGATAACGTAATAGTTCCGGGTCTTGCGCATTGGCCGATATATTAATGGATAAAGCCCACGGTGCGGCACCGATAACTTGATAATTATCTTTCGTCAAAGCGCGGAAATTAAAACGGCTGATCACCGGTAATGTAGAGCCGGATTCTTTGACCCACACATTGCGGTCCGCCCCTTCGGAAATTTGTATATAGCGGCGGTTGCTGTATGGAGTAAAACTGCGGTCCACCGCCAATCCTTTCACTGATTTTTTATCAATAAAAGCCGGGATATTTTCCGCTTTATATTGCGCATACAAAATGAAAATCAAAGACAACAACACCAGCACCGCCACGACTGTCAACAAAACAGGAACGATACGGCTGGGCTTGGCAGGCGGCGTATTTTTCTTACGTTCGGCCCGTTTTTTTTGAAATTTTTTCGGGTTGCGCAAAAGCGCCATTAATTTGTCTTTATCCATACCGATATTGTAACAAATAAATTGCACTTGGCAATACCCAGCACCGGGCATATTTGCTATAGTTTATATATGGACAAGAGAGGTGCTTATGAAAAAAACCATTTTTTACCATGATACCGATTGCGGCGGGGTAGTGTATTACGGCAATTATTTAAAATTTTTTGAAGAAGCCCGCACCTTGTATATGCAAGAGAAAGGTTTTTCTATCCCGGATTTAATGAAAAAGGGATTGTTTTTTGTGGTCGCGCGGCAGGAAGTGGAATATAAATATCCCCTGCAATATGCCGACGTAATTGATGTGAGCACCAAAATTTTGGAGGTGTCCGACATCAAAATCGTATTTGAAAACGTCATCACCAATCAAAACGGCCGCCTGTGCACCAAAGGCAAAACAACTTTGGTCTGCGTCAACAAAGACGGTATGCCCACGCCCATGGGCGTAGACGTCAAAGCCGCGATGAAATAAAGAGGTATTTTATGCAACGTACTGCGAAAGAAAAAGAAAAAATTAAACATATTTTGGCCGAAACCCAACGCAATGATATTCACATCATCAAACTTTGGTTTGTGGATATTTTAGGTAACTTAAAATCTTTGTCACTTTCCCACCGCGAATTTGAATATGCCATGAACGAAGGTATGGGCTTTGACGGCTCGTCCGTAGAAGGGTTTGCCCGTGTGTATGAGTCGGACTTAATTGCTTTGCCGGATTTGGATACGTTCCAAATGTTCCCGCCCGAACTGACCGGCGCGCCGATTGCCCGCTTTTTCTGCGATATCAAAACAACCGATGGTAAACAATTTGAGGGCGACCCGCGCTATATTCTCAAAAAGAATTTAGCCGCCATGCGCAAAGCCGGATTTGACGCCTTTATGGTCGGGCCGGAGTTGGAGTATTTTTATTTCCGCGATAACAAACACCCCGAAACCTTGGACTTCGGCGGCTATTTTGATACCATTCCGCTGGACTCCTCGTACGCCGTACGTCGCCAGACAATGCTGATGCTGGAAAAATTAGGCATTCACGTGGAATATTCGCACCATGAAGTGGCCCCCTCTCAACACGAAATTGATTTGCGCTACGACGAAGCCATGAAAATGGCCGACCAAGTGATTACTTACAAAACCGTGGTAAAACAAATTGCCGCTTCTAACGGTATGTATGCCACCTTTATGCCTAAACCGATTGCCGGCATTAACGGTAGCGGTATGCATGTGCACCAGTCTTTATTCTCTAAAGGCGTGAATAAATTTTACGATGCAAAAGACCCGCTGTTTTTATCCAAGACCGCCAAGCAATATATCGCAGGTATTTTAACGCACGTGCCGGAAATTTGCTCGGTTACCAATCAATGGGTCAATTCTTACAAACGCTTGGTCCCCGGCTATGAAGCGCCGTCTTATATTGCATGGGGTCGTAAAAACCGCAGTGCACTTGTGCGTATTCCACAGGCCAAAGCAGGCAAGCCCAATGCCACGCGTTTAGAGTGCCGCTTCCCGGACGCGGCGTGCAATCCATATTTGGCATTTGCCGTAATGCTCGGCGCGGGGCTGGACGGTATTGCGCGCAAATTGCCCGTGCCGCCCATGACGGAAGAAAACATTTTTAATATGACACCGGAAGAGCGCAAAAAACGCGGTATCGGTACACTCCCCGCGTATTTGTATGAAGCAGTCAATGAAACACGCAAATCCGAACTGGTCAAAAAAATCTTAGGTGAGCATACCTTTGAAAAGTTCATCGCCAACAAAGATATTGAGTGGGACCATTACCGCACACACGTATCCAGCTACGAATTAGAAAGGTATTTATCGGTGTT
>JAGCKY010000100.1 GCA_017647245.1 Elusimicrobiaceae bacterium | reverse complement strand
CACAGTGTTTTGCCAAGCAGCTCAAGGGTGGGGAAATTATTTTTCTGCGCGGGCCTATCGGTGCGGGAAAAACTGTTTTTGTTAAAGGCATTGCCGCGGCACTGGGGCTGAAAAGTTCGCCCACGAGCGCGAGTTTTAGTTTAATGAAACGCTACGCTAGCCGCACCAAAACGTTGTTTCATATTGATTTATTTCGCTTAAATAAAGACGAAGTTTTTAATTTGGGTTTTGAAGAAATGTTGGAAGATGAAAACGCGATTATTTTAGCCGAGTGGCCCGATCCGCTAGCGGATATGTTGCCGCAAGACCGACTGGAAATGGAATTTATTTTGCGCGGGGGCGATGAGCGGCAAATTGTGCTAAAAAGTTGCGGGCCGGTTTCGCGTGCTTTGATGGAGCGTGTATGTCCCAAAAAATAAAATTGGCCTTGGATAGCTCGTGCCCTACTTTGCTGGTAGGCGTGCAAGACGGCACAAAAATATATTCTTTTCGCCGAAGCGGCATTAAACAAGAGCGATTTGTCTTGCCGCTGATAGAACGTGCTTTGCAAAAAGTAAATGCCACCTTGTCTGATATCGGCGAGATATTTTTTGTGCGCGGTCCGGGGCGGTTTACGGGTATACGCATTTCGCTGACGTTTGCATCTATGTTGCAAAGTCTAAACGGGGCTAAAGTAGCCAGTGCCACTTTATTTGAAATTTTATATAAACAAGTGCAAAATTCCGCGGCCTTTTCCAAATGGCAAAAAGAAAATCCGCAAGGCAAAGTAGCGGTGGCGCTACACGCTTTTAGGGAGGAATATTTTTTGCAATTTTTTGACGGAACTAATACCGCACCGCAATGGCTCGGCAAAGGCGAACTGTTGCAAAAATTAGCCGCCTGTAAAGAACCTTTGTATGTAGCGGGGACCGATAAAGACGGGGCATCTTTGGCGGGGCTGTTGGGGGGCGGGTATCGTTTGGCTCCGGTGGCAGATAACCGCGTGCGGGTACAGACTTTGTTGGAAATGGCAAACAATCCTATTTACAGTAAAAATGCGTTAGAGCCCTTATATTTAAAGCCGGCGCGTTTTGAGCTTAAGCCGTGAAATACCGTCGCGCCCTTGTCAGCGATGCCGCCGCTTTAGCGGCAGTAGAACGGACTCAGCCGCAAGCGGCAGGTTGGGGGGAAGCGGGATTTATCGGGGAATTGCCACAAGCGTGCGCCGTGATTTGGTGTGCGGAGGAAAACGGGCAAGTGATTGGATTTATTGCCGCGCGTGCCGCCGCGGATAGTGCGGAAATTTTAAATGTGGCGGTTCAGGCGGGGCAATTGCGTCGCGGTATTGCAAAAGCATTATTGCGCGAAGTATTAAACGATTTAAAAGAACAAGGCGTGCGGCACGTTACATTGGAAGTAGCGCAAGATAATTTACCGGCGTGTGCTTTGTATAAACAAGCAGGGTTTGCGATGTTCAATACGCGCAAAGATTTTTACGGGCCGGGGCGTCACGCGTGGCTATTAGGAAAAGAGTTATGAAGAAAATAGCAACTATGTTGAGTGTGTTATGTGCGCTGGGATTATCGGCCGCGCAGTTGCCTATCAGCCCGGAAGGGCAAAAAGAAGCCGATTTGTATTTTTCTTTTTTGCGCGCATCGTTAGAAAGTAGCAACACCGAAGAATTTTGTCCGGCCTATGCGGATATGCTCAAACAAGACCCGCAAAATAAATACTTGCGTCGCCAATTATTACTGTGTGCTTTAGGGCAAAAAGATATGCAAACCGCCGAGCAATATGCCGATTTTATTGAGCAGGGGGAAAATGACGGGGAAGATTTAGCGGTGTATGCCTTTTATTTGTTGCGCAAAGGCAATGTGGCCGGTGCGCAACAGTATTATGAAGAAGCGTTAAATGCCGCGCCGGACGATAACCGCATTTTGTATCAATACTTGTTGTTACTGAGCGTAGTAGATGTGGACCAGGCCGCGCAAAAATTACAAGAGCGCAAAGAACAATTTCCGGGGCAAGCGGCGTTACTGGATTATGAAACGGGCAATTTGTACCAAAATCGCCGTCTGTGGAAGCAGGCCTTGTCTTATTATCAAGCGGCAAAAAAAGAAAAACCGCAATATCCGGAACCCTATTTAGCCAGCGCGGAAATTTATGAAAAAACCAATCAGGTTTTTTTGATGTTGCACGAACTGGAAGAAGTAGAAAAACTGGGTTATGAAAATGCTACAGTTTATGCCAAAATGGGTTCGGTTTATCTGCTGGTAAAAGATGATGCGCGGGCGAAAACATATTTCCAAAAAGCCAAGGCATTGGACAAAGCAAATGTAACGGCGGGTTACTTTTTAGCATTGTATGCCGAGCGGGAAGGTGATTTGGCTCGTGCCGCGCAGTATTTGCGTGAGACGTCCGATTATGCCACCGATGCCGGCAAATGGTTGCAGGTGAGTTTTTACCAGCAACAAATGGGGGATAATCAGGGCGCTTTGGAAACTTTGCAAGAAGCATATAAACGCTTTGACAAAAATGTAGAAATCGGATATTTTTACGCGCTTTTGTTACAAGATAACGGTAAATATAAACAGGCCGCGCGCGTACTTAAAGGCGTGTTGGATACCAATTCTGCATACGAAAATGCGCGGCTGGCGTATGCGTTTAGTTTGGAAAGTTTAGGTAAATATAAAGAAATGGAAGAACAAGTGCGACTGCTGATAGAGCAAAATCCGAAAAATGCGGCGGCATATAATTTGCTGGGTTTTAGTTTGGCAGAGCGCAACACGCGGCTAGATGAAGCGCTTGAATTGATTACCAAGGCGGTATCCATTAATCCCAAAGATGCCGCTTTTCAAGATTCGTTGGCGTGGGTGTATTACCGTCAGGGAGAAGTGGACCGTGCGCAACAGTTATTGGAAGCGTTGCCCGCATCGTTTGTAGAAAAAAATGCCGAAGTCGGGTATCATTTAGGAGCGGTGTATGCGGCGCAAAGTGAAGTACAAAAAGCGTTGCCGTATTTACAGCAGGCCGCCAAAGAAAACAAAGACGCGGAAAAATTACTTAAAAAATTAATGCGTTAAAATAAATTTACAATAAATAGGGTGAATTATGACACAAGAAAAAATTAAAATAGCAAATTTGGTAGAAGACCGGGTATTTATTGCCACGCCGGATTTGCCCAAAGAACAAGTGCTGGGCCAATTGGTCAAATTAATTTGCCAAGCGGCCGCAGAACAGCTGAATTTTGAAGAAATTTTAAAACAGATTTTGGCGCGCGAAATGGAATTAAGCACAACATTAGATTCCGGCTTGAGTCTTCCACACGTGCGGGTGGAAGGGTTTGATAAAGCATTGGGGGCGGTGGGGGTACTGCCCAAAGCGTTGCAAGATATGAACGAACAGCCAATAAAAGCAGTATTTCTTTTTATCACGCCGGTGCGCAGTGAATTTTTCCAACTGCATTTGCAAATTTTAGCCAGTGCGGTGGAAACCTTTTCGCCCGCGCTGATGGAAATGCTGTCGCACTGCAGTAGTAAAGAGGCGGTTTTGCAACTACTGTCTCATGCGGGTGTCGGCGGGGAAATGATATAATAAGAGTATGATATACAAAGTAGTCAAATACGGCGACCCGATTTTGCGCCGGAAATTAAAACCCACTGATTTTGAGGTGCTTAAACCTATCCTGCCGCAACTTTTAAAGGATATGGAAGAAACCTGTCTTGCCGTGCACGGGGTGGGACTGGCGGCCAATCAAATCGGGCTGGACTATCGCTTGGCTTTAATTTTAATCCCGGAGTCGGACAAAAAAGATGCCCCGCTTAAACGTGTGGTCATTATCAATCCGGAATTTGTGGATAAACAGGGCGAAATTATTGAAGAAGAAGGGTGTCTATCCTTGCCCGGTTTGTGGGTGGAAATTCCGCGCGCTACCGATGTGACAATTACTTGTTTAAACGAAAAAGGCGAAGCCGTTAAAATCCGCGCGCGCGGGCTGCTAGCCAAAGCCATTCAACATGAAATGGATCATTTGGAAGGGCATTTATTTATTGACCATGCCACGCCTGCCATGAAGCCCGGCATTAAAAAAGAGATTAAAAAATTACGTCCGAAATGGGACTAACTATGAAACCGGTTTGCATTTTAAAATTCGGCGGCAATACGTTGGCCAATAAACAAAAACTGCTTATGGCCGCGCAGTTAATTAAGGCGCGCTACGAGGCGGGATTTTTGCCGGTGATTGTGGCATCGGCCAACGGAAATTTGACCGATGTGCTATTGGACCACGCCTACAGCATTAGCCGCAATCCCGACAAGCGTGAACTGGATATGCTCATCACTACGGGTGAGCGCGTAAGCGTGGCACTTTTGTCTATTGCGTTGCGTGATATCGGCGTGCCGTCCGTTTCGCTTACCGGCAGTCAAATTGGGCTCATTACGACGTGTGCACACACGGGCGCAGATATTTTAACCTTGAAAGGCGCCCGCTTGAAAAAAGAATTGGACGCCGGAAATGTGCCGGTGGTGGCCGGCTTTCAGGGTATTGGCGAGAATAAAGAAATCACCACCTTAAAGCGCGGCGGGTCGGACGTGTCAGCGGTGTTTTTAGCCAGCCAATTGGGCGCCGATCACGTTGAAATGATTAAAGATGTGGACGGGGTGAACAGCGCCGACCCCAATAAAGACCAAAAAGCGCAAAAATACGAGGTATTGGATTTTGACGAAATGTATAAACTGGCCTTAAACGGCGCTAGCGTATTGCACCCCGATGCCGTGCGTCTGGCCAAAGAAAAAGGGGTAGAGATACGCATTGTGCATTATCAGACGGGGCAAACGGGTACGGTTATCAAATAAAATGAACGATTTAAAATTATCCAACCTAAAAAAAAGTTTCCAAGAACTCACCTGGTATGAATGGCTGATGTGCGCCATTATGGTGTTGATTGCCGCGTGGGCGATGGTAAAAGGTTTTCTGTCCGGCGCCGCGGACGGCAACCCGGCGTGGCTGACCGTGGTAAACTTTATCAGCGCCATTTGCGGGGTGATTTGTATTTTCTTTTGCGCCAAAGCCAATATCAGCACATTTATTTTTGCCATTATTAATACCCTTACGTATGCGGTGTATTTGTTGTACTGGCACATTTGGGGTACGGCCTCTTTGGAACTTTTGTTTTATTTGCCGATGAACATTGCATCGTGGTATTTGTGGGCCAAACACCGCGATGCGCAGCTGACACAAAAAACAAAAGCTAAAAAATTGACGGTACTGTCTAATGTATGGTGCGCGTGTTTTGTGCTGGGCGCGGGGTATATTTATCACAACATTTTAGTACAGCTGGGTGGAGAGGTGGCTTGGTTTGATGCATTTACGTTGAGCATCGGCATTGTGGCGACAATTTTGACTATGCTGCGCTACCGCGAGCAATACATTTGGTGGATTATCGCAGACGTCATTGCGGTGGGAATGTTTATTGCACATTTTGATGCGGTATATCTGACCAAAAAAAGTATTTATCTTATTATGGCTGTCATCGGTCTAATCAACTGGACCCGCCTGCACAAACAGCGCAACGCCGTAAATGAATAGAAATTCCAAACATCTCTGTCCGAACGCGCGTGTATTATGGTAAAATAGCAGTATATGGATTTGTTTGTAATTATACCGATTTTATTCTTTTCCATTGTACTGCACGAGTTCGCGCACGGCTACGTGGCTTACCGCTTGGGCGATGATACGGCTTATGTGCTGGGCCGTTTGACGTTAAATCCGTTAAAACATATTGACCTAATCGGTACTTTTTTGGTGCCGGCCTTGTGTATTATTTCCGGACTCCCCGTGTTCGGCTGGGCCAAGCCCGTGCCCGTCAATGCCCGTCGTTTGGCTTCTCCGTTTAAGGATATGGGCAAGGTAGCGCTGGCCGGGCCGACCGCTAATTTGCTTTTGGCCATTATCTGCGCGTTTTTGATTAAACTAATTATTGTCAGCGGGATTTTTTCCGCAGATACCGCCGAGCGAAGCGTACAATGCCTGATTTACGGCATTCAAATTAATGTACTGCTGGCCGTATTTAACCTGATGCCTATTCCGCCATTAGACGGCGGGCATATTGTGGCCGCACTCTTGCCGCTCAAAGCCGCTATTAAATACACGATGTTTTTCGGGCGGTTTGGAATGTGGCTTGTGATTGGGCTGATTGTGACGGGTGTTTTTAAATATATTTTATATCCGCCGATGTATGCGGTAATGAGCGTTATCAGTAAATTTTTAGCATTGTGAGGATTGTATGAGCGAAATTATTGTTTCGGGTATGCGTCCGACCGGCAAATTGCATTTGGGCAATTTCCACGGCGCTTTAAAAAACTTTGTGGCCCTGCAAGATAAATACAAATGCTTCTTTTTTGTGGCGGACTTGCACGCGCTGACTACCGCCTATAAACACACGGAAGATTTAGCCGCCAACAGCGAGCAAATGCTCATTGATTGGTTGTCTGCCGGGGTGGACCCGAAGAAGGCGCATCTTTTTATTCAGTCCGACGTGCCGGAAGTGAGCGAGCTCAATACCCTTTTGGGTATGATTACGCCGCTGGGTTGGCTGCTGCGTAACCCGATTTACAAAGACCAGCTCAATGAATTACTCGCGCGTAAATACGCGGGGCAACTCAAAGGTGACGAAAACACCCCGCTTGCCGAACGTGTGAAAGGCCTAGCTGATGAAGATATTTCCGTATATGGATTTTTGGGCTATCCGGTGCTGATGGCGGTGGATATTTTGATTCACAAAGCCGCGTTTGTACCCGTCGGCAAAGACCAGACCGCACATATAGAAATCGCGCGCGACTTGGTGCGGCGCTTTAATGAAATTTACGGCGTAGACAATGTGTTTGTAGAGCCCAAACCGCTCTATACCGAAATTGCCGTCATGCCGGGTTTAGACGGCCACAAAATGTCTAAATCGTACGGTAATACGATTGATTTGGGCGAAGATTTGGAAAGTGTGCGCAAGAAAGTAATGACCATGTTTACCGACCCGAACAAAAAGCGCGCCAATGACCCCGGCAATCCCGACGGTTGTACGGTGTATGCTTTCCACAAAATTTATAACCCGGATTACAAAACGCGTTGCGCAGAGTGTAAAGCGGGTGCGCTCGGGTGCGTGGCGTGCAAAAAGCAGTTGTTTGAGCTCATGGAGCCGCAACTCAAAGCATTTGCCGACCGTCGCAAAGTGTTTGAAAGCGACAAAGCGCAAATCCAGCAAATCATCAAAGAAGGGGCAAAGGCCGCGCGTGAGTCGGCTGCGGTTACGCTGGCACAAGTCAAACGCGCGATGAAGATTACAAAATAATATGATTAATCAAAAACCGATTAACGTTCATATCAATGTGTTTGAAGGCCCGATGGACCTTCTCTTGCACCTCATCAAAAAAGACAATTTAGATGTGGCGGATATTAACGTGTCGGAAATTACCAAGCAGTATTTGGATTACCTCAATGTAATGAAAGAGCTGAACTTGGAAATTGCAGGCGACTTTTTGGTCATGGCCAGTACGCTGATGCAAATTAAAGCCAAAAGCTTATTGCCGTCGCAAGTACCCACCGACAGTAACGAAGGACCCGACCCGGCTAAAGAATTAATTGCCAAGTTAATGGAGTACCAGAAATACAAAGAGGCGGGCAAATTTTTAGAAGAAAAATTAGAAGAAAATAAAGATAATTTTTATAAGTCCGCACCCATTTTTGACAATGGCGAAAAGGTACTTAATATACAGCTGTTTGATTTGCTTTCTGCCGTCAAGCGCGCCTTTGACCGTTTGGACGAGCGCAAACGCATTGAGCTACTGAAAATTGAAGAATTTCCGATTGAAAACAAAATGGAAAAAGTGGTGGGTATGCTTAAAACCCACCCCTGGATTTTACTAGATGATATCTTTGTAGGGGAGACTAAAAAGCGCGGTATTATTACGTGTTTTATGGCGGTGCTGGAACTAATGAAAATTAAAAAATTACTCGCCCGCCAGGACGAGCAAGACGGACAAATCCGCATTTATTTAAACCCCGATAACAAAGATACAGATTTCCGCGAACTCATGCACGGAGACGCGGCCTAAAGGAGTAGGTATGGAAGAAAATTTGACCCCTGAAAATACAGTGGAACTTACAGAACAAAATGCGCCGCAAACAGATGCGCAGACCGAACAAGCCGCGCCGGAGCTTTTGCAAACCGACGAGGCCAAACGCATTATTGAAAATTTGCTTTTTATTACGGACCGCCCCTTAAAACCCAGCCGCATTGCCGAAGTGGTAGAAGCGGTCAATGCCAAACAAGCGCTCGCGCTTATCCAAGAGCTCGCCAATGAGTATGAACAAACGGGCCGCGCGATTCGTATTTTGGAAATCGGCGGCGGATTTCAAATGGTGACTAAACCGGAATATGGTCGCTGGGTGCGCCGTCTGTATAACGAAAAAATGACCACGCGCTTGTCTAATGCGGCGCTGGAAACTTTAGCCATTATCGCCTACAAACAACCGGTTACACGTGCGGAAATGGAAGTGATCCGCGGGGTAGATGTGGCCGCACCGTTGGAAAAATTATTAGAGCGCGGGCTCGTGCGGGTGATGGGTAAGCGTGATACTATCGGCCACCCGATGGTATACGGCACTACCGATGAATTTTTGCGTTTGTTCGGTTTAAATAAAATTTCCGAACTGCCGGACCTGCAAATTTTCGCCGCGAAACAATTGCAAGAAAAACAAGAAGATTTGCCGTTTGATGAAAAATTGCCGCCTATTGGGGAACCGGCTATTTTGGCGTTGGAAGAAGAAACCCAAGATGCGGCCGATGCGTTTTTTAAACGTCCTAAAAATATGTTTGAAACAGAGCAAGCTTCTGTTGAGGGTTTGACGGAAAAAACAGCAGAGCAATCAGAACCGTTGGCAGAAGGGGATACCACCCCGCCGCAGGCATCTGAGGAGGATAAATAATTATGAACATTGTGATGGCGGCCAGTGAGGCCTTCCCATTTTGCAAGACCGGCGGACTGGCCGATGTGGTGGGAGCCCTCAGTCAGCAACTTGCCGGGCGAAAAAGTAATACGGTACTACTCTTTTTACCGCATTACCGAAATGTGCGGCGGGTATCTTCGCTTAAAGTGGTGCCGGGCGTGTATTATATCCCGGTGGGCGGAAAAATTGAACAAGTCACTTTGTCGTACATAAATTGGGGAAAGGTGCTTGTGTTTTTTGTTGGCAACCGCAAATACTTTGACCGCCCCGAGTTGTACCGCACCAAATCCGGCGAATATGTGGATAACGATGAGCGCTTTATTTTGTTTAGCCGTGCCGTGCTGGAAGGGTGTAAATTTGTAGGTTTCCGCCCGGACATTATTCATTGTCACGATTGGCAAACGGGGCTGATCCCTGCCTACCTAAAAACCGTATACAAATTAGACGCTTTTTTCACGCGGACCCGCAGTTTACTGACGATACACAATATCGCTTATCAAGGTCATTACAGTTACGACAGCTTTGAAAAAGCAGGATTTCACCCGGTAGATTTCGTACCCAATAAATTTGAATATTACGGTGGCATTAGCTTTCTAAAAAGCGGCATTGTGTTTGCCGATAATGTCAACACGGTTAGCCCTACCTATGCCAAAGAAGTACAGAGTGACCCGGCGTTAGGTTTTGGATTAGAGGGTTTGCTCAAATACCGCCGCAAAAATTTTTATGGCATTGTCAACGGTATTGATACGGAAGTGTGGGATCCGGAAATGGATCCCCTATTACCTATGGGGTACGATGCGGCAACTTTTTCCAAAAACAAACCGATTGCTAAACAGCAATTGCAACGCGAAGTAGATTTGGAAGAAAATACCGATAAGCCGCTAGTGGGCATTGTGTCACGCTTGGAGTATCAAAAGGGTTTGGATTTGGCATTGGGCGTGATAGAAAAATTACATAACAAAGTGCAGTTTGTGGTCTTGGGTTGCGGAGACCCGTCCCTTGAAAAACAATACCGTACGCTGGCTAAAAAATATCCACAAAATGTAGCGTATGTGAGCAAACTGGACGAAGACTTGGCACATCAAATTTACGCCGGTGCGGATTTGTTTTTGATGCCGTCACGTTATGAGCCGTGCGGACTGTCGCAAATGATTTCCATGAAATACGGTACGTTACCGGTGGTGAGCAAAGTAGGCGGTCTGTTAGATACGGTGATTGGGTATAAAGCCGGTTCGGATAATGCCGCGGCTACCGGGTTTTTCATTGATAAATTCAGCACGGCAGGTATTACAGCTGCGTTGGAAACGGCCTTGAGTTTATATCCCAACAAAAAAGTATGGAATAAATTAGTTAAAAATGCCATGCTCAAGGATAATTCGTGGGATAAATCGGCTCAAGATTATTTTGAGCTATACACCAAAACAGTAGCTTAATTTCAAAACAGGGAATGCGTATGGAAAATTTTTTAGAAGAAAATTTTGACGGTCCGAAAAAAACTCCGTCCGGGCGCGGATATCGGCGGGTGTTCTTTTTTGTTTTGGCTATTGCACTCTTGTGGCAAGTGGTGAGCTTTGTGCAATTGCAAATTAGCATGTATCACCATTCGTTGGCGAAAGATTTTAAGGTGCTTCTGCCCGTTACAGAGCCGTTGGAAAACGATGCCCTTAATGCCATGGGGGCGGCAATCAGTAGTTTGCCGCAGGTGCGTAGCGTAAAATTATTCTCGCCGCAAGACGGACTAAAAGTATTGCAAGCCAAAAATCCACAATTAGCCGAAGCTTTGGTAGTGTTAGGGCGTGAGCCGGTACCCACCTATTTTGAATTGCGGCTCACAAACGGAGCCATTAGCGCTATTGAAGCTTTTACGCAACAATTAGTCACGCAATATCCGCAACTGTCTGTTAAATACTCTCAGCAACAAGCGGATATGGTGCTGCATAGCGGGTTGTGCCTTCGTACCTTAAATATCGCGGCGGCCCTGATACTGGTATTGTTTTTGATTTTTATGTTTATGGTGGAAGCATATCCGACTCAAGAAAAAAAATACAATGCCGGAAATATGTTCGCCGGATTATTGGCGGGTCTCGTCGCGTGCGGATTAGTGGTGTTGCTGGTATATCCGACGGGACTTTTGGCGGTTAGTTTGCAGCATTTTACTACGTGGGAAAGACAAATCTGTTTACTGGTCTTTTGCGGACTGTTGGGTTGGACATTGGGAAAATGGAAAAAGTTTTAATCAGCTTTTTGGCAATATGCGTGTGTGCGTCTGCGGCATTGGCGGCAGACGGGGAAGCTGCGCATAAACAAGAGCTGGAACGATTGAAAAAAGAAGCCGCACAAAAACAAGAAGAACTCAAAAAATACCGCGAACAAGAAAAAGCTCTCTCTAAAGAAATTTCCGCTTTAGAAAGCCGCAAGGCCGAAGCGATCCGCCAAAAAAACAAATTGGAATCGGACATTAGCCAAGTGGAGCAAAACATTTTAACTACCGAAGAAAAACGCGCCGCTTTGCAGCGCAGTGCTCCTATGTGGGAGGCGGTGTTGGAAGAAGAATTGCAATCCTTTTATCTTACCCCGTCTTGTGCGGTATGCCCGGGGGACGTCAGTTTGGAAGAAGAATTGTTTTTGGACCGTGCGTTAATGCACAAAGCCGCTTTTGTGCTTGCGTTGCATGAAGAAACGGAAGCGGCTACACAGAAACTTTCCGACTTTGAAAAACGTAACCAACAATTAATGGCGCAAAGCTCGCAAATCCAACAAAAGCAGAAAAGCATTACCAAAGATTTTTTAGCCAAGCAACAGGATTTGACGCTTGCCAAACAAAAGACCCAAGTCATTCGCAAAGAGTTAGATGAGCTCAATAAATCCGCGCGGGCTTTAGATGATTTGTTGGCGCGTTTTGAGAAACAGCGCAAAGCCGCCGCCGACAAAAAAGCGCAGGGCAACGTCGCACAAACCGGGCCTACTTCTATTGCCAAAATTGATGTGCCCAGACATTCATTGCCGTGGCCGGTAAAAGGACAAGTCATCAGCAAATTCGGTAAAGAATATCGTAAAGATTTAAATACATATATTTTCCGCGACGGAATTAAAATTGCCGCACGTAACGGTGAGGCCGTTAAATGTGTGGCCGCGGGAGAAGTTATTTATGCGGGGCCGTTCCGCTCTTACGGGAATGTGGTCATTGTAGAGCACGGGAAAGGATTTTTTAGTATTTACGGATTCTTAAGCAAAATAAACGTAGCCGTAGGTGATAAACTGACCACCGGCGGCGTATTAGGTGCGGCAGGAGTGGATACACAACAAAGTTCGGGTACGGGCCGTTATGCCGTCTATTTTGAAACACGCCAAGGCACCACGGCGGTGGATCCGTTGGATTGGCTGGAAGACTGATTTTGCGCGTAAAGCGCGGAGGAATTATGCAAAAAAATACAATTACAAAGTTAGCTATTTGGGCGGCGGTATTATTTTTTGTAGGGACTTTGTTTCCGTATGCTTACGGGGCGGCAGACAACGGGCTTAAACAATTACGCACGCTGGTTAACGTGTTGGAATATGTCAAAGAAAATTATGTGGAGCCCAAAACCAGTGATGAGTTAATTACCGGGGCAATTCGCGGAGTGGTAGACGAACTGGACGATTTTTCGCAATACTTAGAGCCGAAAGATTATAAAACGCTTAAAAATGATACCCGCGGAGATTTTGGCGGATTAGGCATCCGATTAAGCAAGGTAGACGGCTTTATTACCGTGATGAGCCCTATGCCGGGTACGCCTGCTTTTAAGGCCGGCGTAATGCCGCAGGACCGTGTGCTTAAAGTAGACGGCAAAGAAGTAACATCTATGGAATTAGACGAAGCGGTGGAGCTCATGCGCGGGCCGGTGGGCAGTAAGGTAAAAATCATTATGAGCCGCAAAAACGAACAAACAGGCGAATATGAAGAGTTGCCGGAATATGTATTTAAACGGCAAAAGATTGTGCCGGAAGTGGTATATTACCGCATGTTGCCGGAGAAAATCGGTTATATTTACTTGGTAGATTTTTCGGGCCACAGCACGGAAGAAATGAAAAAAGCCCTCGCCTCTTTAAGCAAACAAGGCATGAAAGGATTGGTGCTGGATTTGCGTTTTAATCCCGGCGGGTTACTGACGGGTGCGGTGGAAATTGCCAAATTATTTATGGGTAACGAACAAATGATTGTGTATACCCAAGGCCGCAAGCCGGAGTTCTACCAGGAATATAAGACGGACGCAAAAGCGGATTACCCGGATATTCCGATGGTGGTGCTCATTAATCAGGGCTCGGCCAGCGCCAGTGAAATTGTATCGGGCGCGTTGCAGGATAATGACCGCGCGGTTATCGTCGGTCAGCGCAGCTTTGGCAAAGCCAGTGTGCAACAGGTTATGCCCCTGGGCGGCGGCGCCGGATTGAAACTGACGATTGCTTATTATTATACGCCCAAAGGCCGTTTAATTTACCGTAATTATCGTGATAAAAACAAGGAACATGAAGGCGGTATTTTCCCGGATGTAGAAGTAAAAGTTGACGCGAAAGAAGAAGTAAAAGTATTTACGCAATACAGCAATATAGTCTACACACCCGGTAAAGAAATGCCGGAAACGAAATTTACCGAAAAAGACCCGGTCTTGGATAAAGCAGTAGAAATTTTAAAAGAAGGTACGGATAAAATCATTGCGCAAAAAGCGGATTTAGAAAAGGCCGCCCATGAAGTAGCCGAGCAAAAAGCTGGGGCCGAACAACAAGCCAAAACACCGATTAAAAAATAAACTATGCTCAAGAAAAACTTTGCTATTTTGGGAATTGAAAGCACCTGTGATGAAACGTCCGCCGCTTTGTTGGTGGGCGGAAAAAAACTGGTGTCTAATGTGATTTATTCCCAAATAGAGGAGCATAAAAAATATCACGGAGTAGTGCCGGAGTTGGCCAGCCGCGCGCATGCGGCCAAAATTGCTTCTGTTATTGAGCAGGCCATTGGGGAAAACCCCATAGAT
>JAGCKY010000099.1 GCA_017647245.1 Elusimicrobiaceae bacterium | reverse complement strand
TTTGGGATTTTGCAAAATGGCTTGCTGATACGCTTCTATTGCGTGTGTTTTATCTCCCGCGCGGTAATAGGCATTACCCAAATTATACAAAGCACTTTGTCCGTAAGTACCGGGGACTTGCGCAGCTTTTTTATAGAGTTCTTCGGCTTGGGTATATTCGTTTAGACGATAGTAAGCATTGCCGGCATTAAACAAGGCGCGTTGGTCATTGGCATTTTCTTTCAGTACGTTTTGATAAACATTGAGTGCAGAGCCGTATTTTTGGGCATTATATAATTTGCCGCCTTCACGCAATTGGCCGCGCACGCCGGCCTGTAGGGAAGCGGTTATCGTCAATAAAAACAGAAAAGTAAAGAATTTCTTCATCATTTATATTGTACCTTTTTGTTTCTCTATTCGTGCACGGGTGTGTCTTTGTGTCGCAACGGAAGCGCAAGGCACACTGCAAAACATAACACCGCCAAGGCCAAGGGAATTTGGTAGCGGTTTTTATATCCGGCCCGCGCCGAAACAGCCGAGCGACTGCGGTCCAAATCCCGTACGGCTTCTTCCACCCGCGCCGCTACTTGCGAAGGCGTGGTATATTTAATATACATGCCTTGCGTAGCGGCGGCGAGTTGCGCCAAACTTTTTTCGTCCAGTTTAGTAACAACGGTTTTACCATCTTTATCTTTTTTATATTCTACGACCTGTCCCGAAATATCCGTGCGCGAAGGAATCAGCTCGCCTTCCGGTGTGCCGATACCGATAGCAATAATGCGTATACCTTCTTTTTGGGCAATTTGCTGGGCTTGTTTGAGCTCATCTGGGGAGTGATCCTCTCCGTCCGTAAGTAAAATCAGCCCTTTTTGTCCCGGATATTTGGAGAGCATATGCGCGGCCAATTTTACAGGCGCGGAAAGCGAGGTTCCCGCTATGGGCAACATATCCGGCTGCAAAGCAGAAATAAAGTGTTTGAGTGCATCGTCATCGGTGGTAATAGGGCACTGGACAAAGGCCTGCGAGGTAAACGCAATCAAGCCGATACGATTGTTGGGTAAATGAGTCAGTAACATGCGCAACATATTTTTGGCGCTGGCCAAACGGTCGGGTTTAACGTCGCGCGCGCGCATAGAGGCCGATACGTCTACGGCAATTACCGTCTGAGAAAAATCGGCTTCGGCTTGCATTACTTCCAGTCCCCATTGCGGGCGTGCCAGCGCGGCGAATATAAAGAATAAACCCAGTCCGAATAAAATAGCACGCACGCGCTGTAAACGATTTTTACCGCCTGTTAAGCGTGTATACGCCGCCGGACCGAATAAAGTGCGTACCGCGTGTTTTTTGCGTTTATTACCGAGCCATAGCAAGAACTGCCACGCGGCAAACGCGGCTAAAAAGTAGAGAAAATAAATCGGTTCAGCGAATAATTTCATGGTTACGGTATCCTAATAAAAATTAATTTGCTTACTAAAAATCCTACCAATAACAGCAATAGTCCGGCTAACAAAAACGGACGATACGCGTCGTAATGGCTCACGCGGGCCGATTGTGTAAAATCTGTTTTTTCCAGCTCATTGATTTTGTTGTAAATTTCTTGCAATTCCTGCTCGTTTTTTGCACGGTAAAAAGCGCCGCCGGTTTCTTTGGCGATGTTCATTAGCAGGCCTTCGTCAATTTCATCTTCCGCACTGGAAAAAATGGAATCCTGGGGCGGGCTGGCCGTACCGATTGCATAAATTTTGATACCGTATGCCGCGGCGGCTTTGGCCGCGAGCAAGGGGTCTACCGAGCCGGCATTATTAGAGCCGTCGGTTAAGAGCACGATAATTTTACTTTTGGCGGTACTGTCTTTTAAGTGATTGGACGCTACCCCGATAGCATCACCGATGGCGGTCAAATTGGGGTCCACAATGCCTAAATATAAATCGGCGACTAATTCTTGTAAAGCTTCGTGGTCTAATGTCAGCGGCGCGGCCAATGTGGCATTTTTGGCAAAAACGGTCAGTCCGATACGGTCATTAAAACGCTTGCCGATAAAGCGAATGGCGTTTTTCTGTGCGGCCACAAAACGGTTGGGGAAGAAATCATTTTTTTGCATACTGGCCGATGCGTCTAAAATCATCATAATATCAATGCCCTGTGTGGGGGGAAGTTGCGAGCGGTTGACGGCTACGGGGCGCGCCAAGGCCATAATAAATAGAGCAAGTGCTAAAGTGGCACAAAACAGTCCGGCCCAACGGGAAAATATCGCCGCCACTGAAAAAGGCGGTTGCACTTTTGCGGTAAGCGGATAAGACAGGGCGGGTACAAAGTGTTCGGCCCAAAATATACGCGCGACTAAAATACCAATCGGTACAATCAGTAGTAGCAAAAACCACGGTTGCAAAAAGGTAAATTGATCGCCAAATAAGCGTTGCACCAATGCGCCACACATTAGTAGGAAAGACGTTGCGGAAAATATCACCACCAGACTGCCTGTAATGCGCTCGCCGCGTTTGATAAAAGCCGCCGCCACGAGAGATGCAATCAGTAGGAAAAGCGAAACGAGAAAAAGTTGCGCAAACATTAGTTTTCCTCCTGTGTTTGGGGCGCGGGAGAAGGCGTAGTCTGTTGTACGGTTTTGCGTACTACATTGACGTCTTTGTGCATAGTAGCTTCGTCGGGAATATATTTAGCAAATTTCACTAAATCCGACGAGTTTAAATAATTTTTCAAATCGGTATAAAGGGGGGTAAGCTCGGGCACTGTGCGGGTGCGGCGCAACAGTTCGGCAGACGTATCGGCCGATACATCTAATTGGAAACGCCGCCAGAAATACTCGCGCAGAATTTCGCCCAGTTCAATGTAGAAAAGTTTATATTGCGCTTTTTCCCACAGGCCGCTTTGCAACAGGATATTGATTTTGGAAAGTGCAATTACGTCGGCAGGGCGATTGTCTTGCTCTAAAGCCGCTTGCCGGGCCCGCGCACGGGCTTTGCGCCAAAAACGTCTGATGAGGTAAATGAGTGCGGCCAGTGCCAAAAGTATCATCAGCCAAAACAGCCAACCGCTGGGAATATATGGCGGGCGGATATCGCGCATTTTTTTATCTTTGAAAAGTTTAACCGGTTTGACTTGCACGGTGGTTTCTTTGCTGGCGGCGGTGCTGACGGTTTGGCCCTGCGCGTCTTGCAAGATAAAATTTACCGCGGTAAAAGTAGATTTGCCCAATGTAAAAGGTAAGAAAGTTAAATCGTACGTAATTTGACCTGGAGTTGTTTCTTCTGTTTTTTCTTGTGATAAACCAAAATCTGCTGGCAAAGAATTTTTATCCAGCACCACTTCATATCCCGCCGGATAATTGAGCGCAAAACGCACATCAAACGGCTGGGCAAAAGACGCTTCTTGCGGGATATTTTGTTGCGTAACTTCTAACGACTGCGCGGCGGCCCCGTTTATCAAAAAAGAGAAAAATAGAAAAAGAAATAATTTTTTCATTTGCGTATCTTCCTTGCGCGTTGCTTAAAGAATGCAATGACCGGGTCGGCGGTCGGTTGAGCCGGGTCAATACCAATCGGCTCTATGTTAAGCGGTTGGAAAAGCGCTTTGAGCTGTGCCTGCCAGTTTTCTTGGCGCTGTGCCAATTGATGCTGTATATCGGACGCACCCAAAGAAACCCATTTGCGCTGGCCGCTTTCCGGGTCTTGCATTTGCATGGAAACATGCACGCGCGGCAGGGATTTTTCCAATTTATCTTGGATAATAACCGGGATAAAATCAAATTTTCTGGCGGCTAATTGTAAGGGCTTGATAAATGTGGAAACGTCTGCCAAAAAGTCCGAAATAAAAATCAAAATACCTTGGCGTTTGATGACCTTGCTCAAAGTGGTCAATGCCATGGCAATGTCAGTTCCTTTGTCGATAGGTTCAAAAGCAATCAGTTCGCGGATTAAGCGCAAAATGTGTTTCTTGCCTTTCTTGGGTGGCACAAAAAGTTCCACTTTGTCCGAGAATAACAAGAGCCCTACTTTATCATTATTTTTCAGTGCCGAAAAGGCAAACAGTGCGGCCAGTTCCGCGGCGGCCTCTTGCTTAAATTTATCCCACGAGCCGAAATTTTGCGAGGCAGACACATCACATGCAATCAGTAGGGTCAGTTCGCGCTCTTCATTAAATTTTTTGACGTAAGGGGTATTACTGCGCGCGGTCACGTTCCAGTCAATGGAACGCACATCATCGCCGGGGATATATTCACGCACTTCGGAAAATTCTATCCCTTGTCCTTTAAATGCGCTAAGATACTCCCCGGCAAAAGTTTCTTGCACCAACTTGCCGGTTTGTATCTCAATCTGCCGTACCTTTTTTAAAATGTCGGCGGTGTCCATGCGCATACGTGAGCCCCCGTATATTAAGGTACGTCTACCGCTTCAAACACTTCTTGCACAATTTTGTCGGAAGAGATATTTTCGGCTTCTGCCTCGTAAGTCAGCAGTACGCGGTGGCGCAGTACATCTTGGCCGATGGCTTTAATGTCTTCGGGTGTGACGTAACCGCGGCCGTTTAAGAAAGCATACGCTTTGGCTGCTTGCGTGAGGAAAATCGTGGCGCGCGGGCTGGCTCCGTAGGCAATAAACGAGGCCAGTTTTTCCAGTTTATACGCTTTGGGGTCGCGGGTGGCAAAGACTAAATCTACAATGTAGTTTTTAATCTTTTCGTCCACATAAATGCTGTCTACCACTTGGCGGGCTTTTAAAATCATTTCCGGTGTGACATTGGTGTTAAGCGTAATTTGTTGGTGCGAGGCCATACGCTCTAAAATCATTTTTTCTTCTTCTTTCGTCGGATACGTGATAACCACCTTGAGCATAAAGCGGTCCACTTGCGCCTCAGGCAAGGGGTATGTACCTTCTTGCTCAACAGGGTTTTGCGTGGCCAGCACCATAAACGGGGCAGGGAGTTTATAGGTTTGCTCGCCGATAGTTACTTGGCGCTCTTGCATGGCTTCCAGCAAAGCGCTTTGCACTTTGGCCGGAGAGCGGTTGATTTCATCGGCCAGTACGAAATTGGAAAATACGGGGCCGCGTTTGGGATAAAATAGGCCGTCTTTCGGGTTAAAAATGAGCGTACCCGTAATATCGGCAGGGAGTAAATCGGGCGTAAATTGAATGCGTTGAAATTGCGCGTGGATAGCAGAAGCCAAGGTTTTGACCGCCAACGTTTTGGCCAATCCCGGCACACCTTCAATTAAAATATGTCCGTCGGCCAGTAAAGCGACCAACATTTTTTCAATTAAATCTTCCTGGCCGACAATCACCTTGCCGACTTCGCGTTTCAAATCCTGTAAAAACAAACTTTCGTTTTGTACTTGTTTATTGAGTGTAGTGATGTCCATAATATCTCTCCCTTACAATAGATATTGCTCCCTTTTATTATATCTAAAAATGAGAGGGCTATGGGTACAAATAAATTGATTAGAAAAGCCGCAACAGGAAAAGAGAATCAATTAAAATCTGCTTCTGCCGCGTGTGATTTGAATATAAAAATCCGTCAGCGTTTCGCCGCCGCGCGGAAAAGCGCGCAAAATTGTTTTTTTAGCTTTCCACGGGTAGGGATTGATGCCGGGTTTGGTGCTAAAGTCATATTGATATCCGGCTTGGAACACCAACGGACGGACGCGTTTGTCTTTGCCGCCCGAACCGAACGGGTAGCAGAAAGCCAAACAAGGTACGCCTAATTCTTTTTCCAATTTTTGTTTGCTTTGGATAAGTTGTTTTAAAATTTCATCTTCGGGTAGACTGCGCAAGCGCGCATGCTCGCACGTGTGCGAACCAAATTCCACCAGTCCGCTTTGTTTCATTTGTCTGACCTGTTCCCACGTCAAATATCCTTCTTTTTGCCCGATAGAATCGGTAATCAGAAAGATTACGGCGGGGACTTGATGTTTTTGCAAAATAGGAAAAAGCTGAGTAAAACTGTCGCTGTATCCGTCGTCAAAAGTCAATAAAACCGGTTTTTTGACCGCTAATTTTTCGCCTTGGCGTACTTTTTCTAAATCTGCCAAACGGATAGGCGTAAAACCGTGTTTTTTTAAAGAAAGGATTTGTTGTTCAAAGCGGGCGGGAAAAATGGTAAAAGGGAATTGTTCGTCGGATTTTTCACAGGTTCCGATGTGATGATACATTAGTGCCAGCAGGCCTTTTTTGGGCAGACGCCAAAATTGCCAACGGTATGCGGCGGCCAAAATGACCGCACCGAGCAAAACATAAATCAGTATCATAAGCGCCCTCTGGTCTGTTCCAAGAGCCACAATTTCATATATTTTACAAACACGTACACGGTGGAAAAGGATGCCCATATAAAGCCGCGTATACCGTCTAAAAATCCGAGTTTGAGTACGTAGCGTTTGATAAATTCAAACGGCAAGGTTATCAGTACAAATAAGAAATTGAAATGACGTCTGTTTTTATACAGCTGCATCGCGGCCAAAGAAGTATATTTGTTGAGTTTGCGGAAATAACTTTCTATATCGTCATAAGAATAATGTTGTATGGGAGCATGCAACACGCCGATTGTACCGTCTACTTTCAGCCCTTCGTGCACCAACCCGCCGATATATTTGGCTTTTTGCGTACGGACCAGGCGAATGTGATGCTCTTTATTAAGGCCGCTGTGTTTCATTTTTTTGCCTAAAAAATAATTGGAAAACGGTATATTAAATCCGGCATGAGAAGTGTGCGGTAATGTGTCGCGAATTTGCTGTACGAGTTCGGGCGAGAGCCGTTCATCGGCGTCTAAATTGAGCGCCCAAGGAGAAGACACTTTGGATAGCGCAAAATTTTTCTGTGCGGCAAAACCTTCAAAATGATGTTGAAAAACCTGGGCGCCCATTTGCGAGGCTACTTGCAAAGTTTTGTCTTTAGATAAAGAATCTCCGACGATAACTTCGCTC
>JAGCKY010000098.1 GCA_017647245.1 Elusimicrobiaceae bacterium | reverse complement strand
ATTCATTTCATCTTCGGTCAGCTCGCGGATTACTTTAGCCGGCACGCCCATCACAAGCGACCCCGCCGGGATATTTTTCCCCGCAGTTACCACCGCCCCCGCGGCGATTAAACAATTCGCACCGATTTCACTTTCCAGTACGACCGCATTCATACCGATTAAACAATTATCGCCGATTTTGCTACCATGCACAATCGCTCCGTGCCCCACGGTGACTCCGCGGCCGATTTGTACCGGGCAATTGTAATTGACATGCACGCAGGCATTGTCTTGTATATTGCTATTTTCGCCGATAGAAATTTTGGCAATATCGCCGCGCAACACCGCGCACGGCCAGACGGAAACATTTTCCCCCAGCGTGACCGAACCGCTGATTACGGCTGTCTCATGGATATATGCGCTGGGCGCGGTTTTGGGCACTAATTCCTCAATCCGCTGTTTCATGTTCTACCTCTTTTTTATGCTTGCGCGAATGACGTGGTCCTTCGGAAAGCTGCAATCCCCAGTAAATAAAAATACTCACAATGCCCGGCAAAATGTAATACACCACACGGTAAATGAGCGTAGCCATTAAAGCCGCTTCCCAATCAATGCCCATTTGCGCAAATACGGCGGTCATCGCCAGTTCCATGGCTCCCAGTCCGCCGGGAAGTAGCGGAATGAGCGTAGTTACCATACCGACCGCAAACCCCGCCACCAATACCGCCGCCGAAATATGTACGCTGACGGCGCGAAACGCAAAATACAGCACTAAAATCGTAAACAGCCAATCGGCACAGACGTAAATAATCGTCCACGTGAGTTTCTTTTTCTTTTTGTGAATCAGGTCAATGCCTTCGTCCAGTTGGTCTACAAAATCGTCGTAGCGGCCTTTGGGAATGAGCGCGCGGAACACGTGAAACAAAAATTTATTGAGCCAGCGGAAGATCCGCCGCACCCATTTAGAGCGCCATTCATTATTAAAAAGAAACGCCGTGATGAACGCACACACCGCACACATAACAACAATCAAAAAGAAATTTTTGACAATTTGCATCGTCGTCGCAGAGGCATTAAAGAACATCAGCACAGAACCCTGCAAAATGATAATTGCAAGCACAAAATAAAGTAAAACGGAAATCACAATGCTGGCTGTCACGCACATGCCAAACGGCACGCGGCGGCGGTTAAGTAGATGCGCGCGCAAGGCAAAACCGCTTACGCCCATGGAAGATACCACATAATTTACCGTCGTAGATACCAGTGCAATCCC
Organism: Elusimicrobiaceae bacterium; assembly: GCA_017647245.1. Taxonomy (GTDB): domain Bacteria; phylum Elusimicrobiota; class Elusimicrobia; order Elusimicrobiales; family Elusimicrobiaceae; genus Avelusimicrobium. Next base: position 2,437 of record JAGCKY010000098.1, on the reverse strand, counting down.
GATCGCTGCGCCTTTATTAATACGCCGGCCCATAATGCGCAGCACTTCGTACAAACTCATGCCCATGGCCACATAAATCAGCACGGAAGAAAGCAAGCTCAAAAACAGATATTTCGTCTGCACTTCCTGCCAAATTTTAATCATACTGTCTTTTCCCTGGTAAATCAGTACCGCGATAATTCCCAAGGATAAGACAATACCCAATGAATATAACAAAAATTTTGTAGTCTTTTTCATAGTCCCAGACCGCCTTACAAAAATTATATAATTTCTGAAAGCGATTTTGTACATAAGGAACCCTATGAAAAGTATTAAAGTCATCGGCGCCAAAGGCCACAATTTAAAAAATATCACGGTGGAAATTCCGAAAGACAAAATGGTCGTCGTAACCGGGCTATCCGGCAGCGGAAAAAGTTCGCTGGCGTTTGACACGATTTACGCCGAGGGCCAACGCCGCTACGTGGAAAGTATGTCCGCCTATGCGCGCCAGTTTTTGGATTTAATGGAAAAGCCCGACGTGGAACATATTTCCGGCTTGTCGCCCGCCATTTCCATTGAACAGCGTAATCCTTCTAAAAATCCGCGCTCTACCGTTTCCACCGTTACCGAAATTTACGATTATTTGCGCTTGCTGTTTGCGCGTGTGGGTAAGCGGCATTGTCCGCAATGCGGCCGCCCGGTGGAAAGTTGGTCCGTTCAAGGCATTTGCACCGATGTACTGAAAAAATTTACGGATAAAAATGTGTATGTTTTTGCGCCGCTGGTGCGCGGGCGCGCCGGAACGTATGAAGAACTTTTTGCGCGGCTTAAAAAAGAGGGTTATGTCAAAGTGCGCGTGGACGGCACGATTTGCTCTCTAGATACGCCGCCGACGTTGGAGCGCTATAAAAAACACACCATTGAACTGTTGGCTGATGAAATTTACGTGGAAGAATTTGAACGCGAGCGTTTGGTGGAATCGCTGGAACTGGCGCTCAAATATGCCAAAGGACTCGTCACTATTGAAGAAACGGAAGGCACCAAGCCGCGCGTGTTTACCTATAGTGAAAGTAATGCCTGCGCGCATTGCGGCATCGGATTTTCCGAGTTAGAGCCGCGTTTGTTTTCGTTTAATTCCCCCTACGGCGCGTGCCCGGAATGTAACGGGCTCGGCATTAAAATCCAAATTGCGGAAGATTTGGTTGTGCCCGATCCGTCACTCGCTATTAATCAGGGAGCGATTGCCGCGTGGGATAATCCGGTTACCACGCGCACGCACCGTTGGAAAACATCGTGGAGCGGATATTATTACGATATTTTAAAACAAGTGTGCCGCCGCGAACATATTTCCATGACGACCCCTTGGAACAAACTCCCTAAAGCACAGCGCGATTTGCTTTTATATGGCACAGGCGATGCCTATTACACGTCTATCATTTCCGGCAGCGACCAACATTTTGAGGGCGTAATTACCAATTTACAACGCCGCCACGATGAGAGCGAAAGCGACTTCGTGCGCGAAGAAGTGTACAACCGTTTTATGCGTGAAATTGAGTGCCCCGCCTGCCACGGCAAACGCTTAAAACCCGAGGCCCTTGCCGTCTATGTCGGCGGAAAAAATATCACAGATATTTGCGCGATGCAGGTATCGGACGCCAAACAATTTTTTGAAAATTTGAAACTAAACGAGAAAGAGCAAAAAATCGCCAAAGATGTTTTAAAGGAAATCCGCGCGCGCTTGGAATTTTTAAACAGCGTGGGGCTGTCTTATCTGACATTAGAGCGCAAAAGCCAAACGCTTTCCGGCGGCGAATCGCAACGCATACACTTAGCTACGCAAATCGGCTCCGGCCTGACGGGCGTGCTGTATGTGCTAGACGAGCCGACCATCGGTTTGCACTCGCGCGACAATGACCGCCTGATTGCCACGCTTAAAGAACTGCGCGATTTGGATAATACTTTAATTGTCGTAGAGCACGACAAAGACACGATTTTGGCATCCGACTGGGTGGTGGAACTCGGTCCTGCGGCGGGCGAGCACGGCGGACAGGTGGTCGCTCAAGGTCCGACCAAAGAATTTTTAAAAGATAAAAATTCGCTGACGGCCTCTTATTTAAACGGCAGAAGGTGCGTACTCCCGCGCGAAACTTTGCGCAAAGGCAACGGCAAATTTATCACGATACAGGGCGCGAAACAATTTAACCTCAAAAACATTGATGTCAAAATCCCCCTGGGCAAATTTGTTTGCGTAACGGGTGTTTCGGGCAGCGGCAAAAGTACGCTGATTCACCAAATTTTATACAAGGCACTTGCGCAAAAATTTTACAAATCAAAAGAAATCCCCGGCGCGCACAAAGCCATTAAAGGTTTGGAAAACATTGATAAAGTAATCATTGTGGACCAAAGTCCTATCGGCAAAACGCCGCGCTCTAACCCGGCGACGTATATCGGTCTGTTT
>JAGCKY010000097.1 GCA_017647245.1 Elusimicrobiaceae bacterium | reverse complement strand
GGACTGGATTTAATCCGCAAAATACGCGGCTTTAACCAAGAAAGCCAGATCGTTATGATTACGGCGTACGCTTCGCTCAATTCCATTATGGAAGCGATGAAGGAATCGGTATATGATTTTTTGATTAAGCCGGTGGATTTTGACTCGCTCAAGCGTACGATTAACCGCGCTTTAGATAAGTATTTCTTGGAACAAAGTAATAAAGAATTACTGGCACAATTAAAAGTACGCAATGCGGATTTGGACCGCTTGAATAATATGAAGTCCAAATTTTTCTCTATCGTATCACACGACTTGTCTAATTCACTGATGACCCTGAAAATGAGTTTTGACATGCTCAAAAAGAAAATTACGCCTGACGAAGAACAAGCCAAAAAAATGTCTTACATGGATGAAAGTATCGGCCAAATTGAACACTTGATTAAAGACTTGGTAGACTGGGCCGCCATTGAAAAAGGCAAGTTGCGTATTGAAAAAACAAAATTTGAACTTACCGGCAGTCTGCGCAAAACCGCGGAGATTTTTAAGGATAAGGCAAGCAAGCGCAATATCACGGTAACGTTTGAAAGTGCGGGAGAAATCCCGGTATTTGCCGACGAGAAACGCATCCGTCAAGTGATTTCAAACATTTTAGAAAATGCAGTGCGCCATACTCCGGACGGCGGACAAATTGCCGTGACCGTGAGTAAAGTAGATGAAAAAAATGCTAAAGTATCGGTAACAGACTCCGGGGACGGTATTGACCCGGAAAAAGCGCCGGACTTGTTTACCAGCTTTACCCAGGTGGGAGATAAAAACCGCGTGGGACGTTTGGGGCTGGGATTGTCTATTGCCAAAGATATTATAAGCAATCACGGCGGACGGATTTGGGCACAGAGCCAAGGTTTAGGCCAAGGTGCCACATTTAACTTTACTTTGCCGGTGGGAACAAATTAACGGCAGGTAGGTTGTTTTATACGGAGAAAACATGACCACGAAAAAGAAAAAAATTAAAGTGCTTATCGCAGATGACCAAACCTTGTTTCGCGAAGGCATAAAAGATGTATTAACCGGCGAGAAATGGATTGAAGTCGTCGGGGAAGCTGCCGACGGTATAGAGGCGGTTGCTTTGGCCAAAAAATTAAAACCCGATGTGGTGCTAATGGACATCAAATTGCCCAAATTAGACGGCATCGCCGCCACGCGCAAAATCCGCGAAGCCGCACCGGAAGTCAATGTGCTGATGTTGTCTTCTTTTGAAGATGAAGCGCACGTATTAGACGCGGTGCAAGCCGGCGCCAACGGGTATTTGTCCAAAATGTTACCGGCGGCAGAACTGGTAAATTCTATCAAAACATTTACCACGGAAGGGTTGATGATTCCGCAGCAGCTGATGGGTAAACTCTTGCACGGACTTCGCCGCATGGGCGAAGGTTCTATGCCGACGCAAGCCACGTTGACCAAGACCGAAATCAAAGTGATGGATTTGCTGGGAAAAGGTTTGAGCAATAAAGAATTAGCCAAGGCCTTGGATTGCAGCGTTAAAACGGTTAAAAATCATTTGAACAGTGCCTTTCATAAATTAGGCGTCAGTAGTCGTACAGAAGCCGTGGTGAAAGCCATAGAAAAAGGCCTGATTTCTTCGGAAGCGACGCAATTTGCAGAAGAAGACGAGGAATAATTTATGCGCCGTTTGAAAGCCTGGTGCTGCCGGACCTTTTGGGGATTGGCAGACGGACAAGCCACTATTGAATATGTGCTGATGCTCAGCACGGTGGTAGTGATTTTGTCGGCTTTTATTACGGCGTTTCACCATGACATTGTGAAATGGTTTTTTATGTTCATCGGAGAGATGTTAAACCCCAATGGATAAATTAATAGGTGTGATTTGTGGTCATGTGCGTAGCCGTCGGGCGCAAATTTTGTTGCCCGCGGTGATGCTTGCACCTATTTTTATCTTGGTGGTTTATTTGCTGTTTGAGACTTCCAAACTCTCTATGACTAAAGTGCGCCAACAATTTGCGCTGGATAATTCGGCCTATTCACAAATGTCTACCACCAGTACGTATTTAAACGCGGTGGCTATGGTCAATGGTCCGCTTCCTTATCGTGTCATGCAAAGTATGGACCAACGACTGGAAGTCAAGCAAGATGCACCCAGCCAAGAGCCGCGCACGGTGTTTGATATTTTTTATAAAGCGGGTGCTTTTGCGGCTATTGGTCCGAGCCATGAATTAGGTCCGGGCGGAGCGATAGACAATCCGCGTCCGGCGCCGGAGTCCACCAACTGGAATTTCCGTTATTATGGCGATAAACGTAAAAACTGGATGAAAGAAGATCCGAAAGATTCGTTTGACGGGCAAAGTAGCGAAGGAAAAGATTCCTATTTTATGACGGATAAAGATATGGCAGATAATTACTTCTTCACCAGTAGCGGGCAAAAAGAAGGGGAGCAGGGAATTGCGCTGACGGCTATTCGGGATTACTTTACTATTTTTGTACGTACAGGGTCTATTTACGCTTCGCAGACGTATGTGTATAGAGATACGGTACGCAAAAGCCGTATGTTTCGCCAATCTTACTTCTTAAACACCAAAGACTGCCGTGAATCCGAATGTGGACGTCAGGCGGCCTCTGTATTAGAGCGCTATATCTTGGAAACAAAACCGATGGAAATTGATGACACGGTTTTTTATGTGGCCTTTCAAACTAAAGGGCGGTTGGGTAATGCCATAGAAATTCCGTTGAATATGACGGAAGTAGTACAAAGTAAATTATTTCAATTTGCGTATTTAACGGGGGGGAGCCGCAGTAAATTGAAACAAATGTCGCGCGGTATTTTGCTCAAACAAAATTATAAAGTACCGGCTAACCGTTTTAATATCAATTTGGCGCAACGCTACAAACCTTATGTAAAAAATACGATATACTTAAATTGCCCGCGTAGCGGTAATAATTGTGTGTGGCCGAACCCCTTGCCCAAGTATAGCGTAAAGGTGGGCTTATGAGATTATTTACTTCCTGCCGTGGTCAAGCTACTACCGAAACGGTATTGTTGTTTCCGGTATTTGTCATTTTTATTATTTTCATTATTAAAATTTTCGGCTTGCTAGTGTTGACGCAAAAAATGGAAATAGCCGGCTTTTATGCCGCGCGGCGCTATCAATTGCAATCGCACACCACGGATTATTTGCAACGGTGGGACCGAAACTTTTTGAAGAAGGATATTGAAAAGAAAGTAGAAGATTACTTGGGCTTTAATAATGCGGGAATGCGGCGCTTTTTAAGTTTGCGCAAACTCAATATCAAAATTGAAACACAATCCACATGGACCAAAGTCACGCTGACGGTTTTTACGCGTCCGCCGCGCATTAAATTTTTGTGTAAGTATGATAAGTTGCAGTTGTGTGAAAATGATACGTCTTGTTTAGCAGGGTATGCATTTTTGTGCGAAAAGGGCGGCCAAATCCAAGTAATCAAATACGTCGGCCCCAATGAACGTGTATTGCCGTACGTAAGACCGGAAAGTTAATTTTCCGCGGCGGCAAAAAACGGGGCAACTAAAAAGGGACTTGACAAAAAGCCCTAAAGCGCTTATACTAAAGATATACAGCGCGTTGCGCAAAAATGAACTCTGTGTTTGAGCGTAAGATATTCTTACGGGTCAGCAAGAGTGAATTTTTATATATAGTTAGGAGGATCTATGAGCTTATTTGATAAAAAGTCCAAAGTATTGGCGGGCAAAGATAGCGAACAAAAACCTTCGCAAAAAAAATCTTTGTTTGCCTCGCTGCGCGCAAAATGGAATAAATTAAATTCCATGGAACAGCGCCAAGCGTATACCTATGGTGCAATTGGGTTAGCGGTATTAATTTTGTTATTTGTGTTCGGTGCGGTGATGTCTTCTTCGGCAGGTAAAGAAGATTTTAGTGATTTTGAAACGCGCGGTTATGATTTGGCGGCTATGCCTTTTTCCACCGATGAAGCGGAGCAGTATTTATTAGCGGCTAAATATCCGGATATGCAAGGGCAAATTACCGACGGTTTGTACAGCCCCGAAGAAAAAGAAGAACGCCAGCAGGAAGATGCGGAGCAAGCCCTGGAAGATTTTGAAGTAGGGGCAGATGCGGCAAGCCAAGCGGCCGCGGTATATATAGGTGGTGGCCGGTCTTACGGCGGTG
>JAGCKY010000096.1 GCA_017647245.1 Elusimicrobiaceae bacterium | reverse complement strand
CACCCGCACCAATGTCATTACCTTGCCGCCGGGCAAAGTGTCCGACATCGTAGACGATAAGTGGATGAGCGTGGAGGGCGATTTTATTAAGCTCTTACAATTATCCGGCGCAGACCACATCGGTCTGGGGGCCAGCGAGCGCATACACGTATTGGACCAACGCTGGCGTTTAACCGAACTGGCCGGCGCGGGCAAAGCACCGAGCTCGGCTTTATCTTCGTGGACGTCTTTTGCACTTCACACCGCACCCACACCCGAAGAAGACGAAGACATTTGGCTCAAAGCCGATTGCGAAATTATCATTTACGGCTCCGCTTCCAAAAATGCTTTTGTAACTATTAACGGAAAAGAAATACAACTCAAAGACGGCAAATTTTCTTTCCGCCAAGCGTTGCCTTCCGGCGCGGTATTAGATTTGCCTATCCGAGCCGCCAACAAAAAAGGCGATAAAATCCGCCAAGTGCACATCAAGGCCTTGCGCGAACAGGGGAAATAAAAATGGGACAAGAAAAGGGATATTTGGCACTGGTGCTACACGCACATTTGCCGTTTATTAAACACCCGGAATACCCGGACTTTTTGGAAGAAGATTGGTTTTACGAAGCCATGGTGGAAACTTATCTGCCCTTGCTGGACGTGTTTGAAAAACTGACGTCAGAGGGTGTGGATTTCCGTCTGACGATGTCGGTCACGCCGCCTTTGTGCAATATGATGAGCGACCCGCTTTTAATTGAGCGCTTTGAACATTATTTGCAACAGCGCGTGGAATTGTCCGAAAAAGAAATACACCGCACGCAAGGCACCGATTTTGCCGGCGTGGCGAAAATGTATTATGACAAATTCCGCCGCCTGCAGGACTTATTTCAAAACCAATATCACAGCCACATTTTGGAAGGGTTTAAAAAATTCCAAGATATGGGCAAACTGGAAATCATCACCTGCGGTGCAACCCACGGTTATTTGCCGCTCATGGTGCATAAAGAAAGTGTCAATGCACAAGTAAAAATCGCCGCCAATGATTACCGCCTGCGCTTTGGCAAAAGTCCGCGCGGCATTTGGCTGGGCGAATGTGCCTACAACCCCGGCGATGATAAATTTTTGCGCGACGAAGGCATCCGCTTTTTCTTTATGGAATCACACGGCATTTTGCACGGCACGCCGCGGCCGAAATACGGCATCTATGCGCCCGTATATTGCCCCAAAACCGGCGTAGCCGCGTTCGCGCGCGACATGGAATCGGCTCAGCAAGTATGGAGTGCGGACTCGGGTTATCCCGGCGACGCGCGCTACCGCGAATTTTACCGCGATTTGGGTTATGATTTGGATTACGATTACATTAAACCCTACTTACATTCCGACGGCGTGCGCCGCAATATCGGCATGAAGTATTGCAAAATTACCGGTAAAGTACCGCTCAATCAAAAAGCCCCGTATAATCCGCAAGAAGCACGCAGTGTGGCGGCCGAACACGCGGGCAACTTTATGTTCAACCGCCAAAAACAAATTGAATATTTGTCCACGCTCATGGACCGCAAACCGCTCGTAGTTTCTATGTATGATGCGGAATTGTATGGCCACTGGTGGTATGAAGGCATTGATTTCTTGGAGTTCTTATTTAAGAAACTTCACTACGACCAAAAAGATATTAAACTCATTACGCCCATGGAGTATTTGGAAATGTACCCGGTCAATCAAACCGTACAACCGTCCATGTCCTCTTGGGGCGATAAGGGCTACCACGATGTGTGGCTTAATTCCGGCAATGATTGGATTTACCGCCACCTCATCAAATCGGCCGAGCGTATGCGCGATTTAGCTAATCAACACCCGCACGCGGGCGGACTCTTGGGCCGCACCTTAAATCAAATGGCGCGCGAACTTTTGCTGATGCAATCGTCTGACTGGGCGTTTTTGATGACGACCGGCACAGCCAAAGAGTACTCCACCAAACGCACCAAGGACCATATCAAACGCTTCAATGAGCTCTATGAGCAAATCAAGCACAACCGCTTGGACGAAGCGTATGTATACAACTTGGAATGCCGCGATTCTATCTTCCAAAATATAGACTACAATGTCTATTCATCGGCGGCCAAAGACAAGGTGTTGCAGCAATATAAATAAACAGTATATATCAAAAACCCCGGGCAAATGTCCGGGGATTTTTAATTTGCAAATTAGAGATTGGAAAGTTTGTAAGTACGACAAATAGTATTATCCGTATCCCCACACGTGGAGTCTTTGTCGGAAATTAGCTCTCCGCCAAAACTTTCGCAAATAGCCTTACCGCGTTTTTTATGTGAAGCATACGTAACACAACGAATTTGTCCTCTCGTGGTACTGTTAGAGATATGACGATGATATAAGGTAAAAGAGGCAATACGGCTTTTCCCTTCTTCGTAATAAATGGCAGAGGTGTAATTGGCGTTTGAGTTAAATCCTGCGTGTCCGATAGAAAGTCTGTTTGTGTCTCTTATGGGTAAATCTTTAGAAAGAGAAACGGGGAGTTCGTCAAAATCGTTAGCATAATAACCATTCTCTAAATAAAATACTTCCTGCGCCTCTTCAATACTGCGTGCGGTTTGTATCATCGCGGCATAGCGACTTTTATCTACCGCGCGCTGATATCGTGGCAAAGCAATGGCGGCTAAAATACCGATAATTAATACAACAACTAACAGCTCTATTAGTGTAAATGCTTTTTTCATAAAACACTCTCCTCTATTTGTCGTGCTGAGTCGCTTCTGCTCAGCACCTCAACCTCTTTTTTAAGGCT
>JAGCKY010000095.1 GCA_017647245.1 Elusimicrobiaceae bacterium | reverse complement strand
CTTTATTGTGCGGGGTAATACGTATAAAACAACCCGTGCCCTGTACTTCCACCGGCATCCCTTTATATTTGCCTTCAGTAACGAACAATTTACCGTCCTTGGATTGCACAGTCCAAGAATTGGGGCTTTTTTTGTCTTGTGCACCTCTGATTGTGAAAGGAATCATCAAGGATTTGCCCGTGTAACTCAGCGGTTTGGGAATAAGATAATTATACTCGTGGGTATAGACTAAATTGGGATAGGTCATCTTAAATTCGCGGGCCTGGCGCAAGATGTCTTCTTGTAAAGACAGTAACTGCTGACAATTGGCATCAAATTCTTTAGTGGAAATGCGTGTTTGTTGGGAAAGTTTTGTAGATAAGTCTTCTACCTCTAGAATGTTTTCATACAGAGCCTTGTAATCATCAAAAGAAGCTTGGGTAAAAAAACCTAATTGCCCCATATATTGGTCGGGTACGCCGATTCGGCGCAGTTCTTCGGTAAAAACATTGTAAGAATCTATCGCATCAGCTAAGAGCAAACGGTTAAAATAGGCGTAAGCGGACGAAGGCAGCACGGCAGCCGTTAAGAGACCAAAGGTAACAACTCCTGCAATTCCAACAACTTTTAAAATGCTATCGGCCTCAGGCTCTGAGAGCTGTTCGCGCGCGGTTTGAAATTTCTGCGCATTATCTTGCCCGGCAAAAGCGGGGGAAAGAGAAGAAAACAATAAAGCTAAGCTCAGTATAACTACAGTTATTTTTTTCATGGTAATTCCTTATTATATAGGCTCTTACCCTTTCATTGTAATATAATTTGGCAAAAATGGGTAGGGCCAAAGGGCCTATTTTAAGTTGCATTTTGGACCTATGTGGGAAAATAAAAATCCCCCGCTTAATTATGTACAAGCGGGGGATTTGGTAAGAGCGTATTATTTGTCTTGCGTAAAGTCTTTGGCGGGGGCTTTGCTCTTTAAAATCGCCCAACACAAAATTGCCAGCATCACAATTACGCACACCCAACCGATTTGTCCCAGCGGGGTATATGCGTTGTGATAGTTGACGATAATCGGCGCGACGATAACCGCTACCATATTAACTACTTTAATGAGCGGATTTAACGCCGGGCCCGCGGTGTCTTTCAAGGGGTCGCCTACGGTGTCGCCCACGACGCTGGCTTTGTGGCGTTCCGAGCCTTTGCCGGTGTTAGCGGCGATATCTGCGGGCTCATCTTCCACCACTTTTTTGGCATTATCCCACGCACCACCTGCATTGGACATAAACACGGCGAGTAATTGACCGGATACGATAATGCCCGCGAGAAAACCGCCCAACGCTTCCACGCCCATAGCCAAGCCGACCAAAATGGGGGAAACAATACCCAAGGTCGCCAGTACAATGAGTTCTTTTTGCGCGGCAATGGTGGAAATACCGACGGCATTTTTGTAATCGGGTTTTGTTTTTCCTTCCAAGACGCCCAGTTTAAATTGTCTGCGTACTTCTAACACAATCAGTCCCGCGGCGCGGTTGACAGCGTTAATCGCAAAGGACGAGAATAACCACGGCAAGGCCGCCCCAATGAGCATACCGACAAATACGGTCGGGTTAGATACCACAATGCCTACGTTGGATAAGAGTTCTAACGCCTTGCTCTGTCCGGCGGCTTGCCAGGCATTATTGAGAAGTACCTGCACATTGCTTACGTCTACCATATATGAGGCAAACAAAGACACCGCCGCAATTACCGCAGAGCCGATAGCCACCCCTTTAGTAATGGCTTTGGTGGTGTTGCCCACACCATCCAAGTCGGCCATAATTTGGCGGGCTTTTTTGGTGTCTTTATCGTCTTGACCGTGCCAAGCCATTTCGCCAATGCCGTTAGCATTATCGGCAATCGGACCGAACGAGTCCATGGCCACGTTGTTGCCTGTTAAAGTGAGCATACCGATACCGGTCATCGCCACGCCGTATAACACAAAGGTAAAGCGTTCTGCCGCAGTCAAACCGTCAATGCCGCCGAAGATAAACACAGAGGCAAAAATCGCCGCCGCAATTACTACGGTGGTCCATACCGCCGATTCCATACCGACGGCCAAGCCCGATAAAATCGTAGTGGCAGAGCCGGTCGTGGTGGCTTTTTTAACTTCTTGCACAGGTTTGTTTTCCGTACCTGTAAAATACTCGGTCAGGCGGTCAATGCTGATAGCCAGCAAGATACCGATAGTAGTTACCGCAAAAGGTCTCCACCAGCCACCCGGCACATTAGCCATATAGAAATAAGCCAGTACGCCGAAGATTGCCACGGAAATGGCGGCGGAAATACTATAACCTTTGAAAATGGCTTTCATCGCATTGCCGGAGGTGCGGTTGGAATCTTTTACGGCATAAGTACCGATAATAGAACACAATACACCGATACCGCGCACCAAGAGCGGATATACAATCCACTCGTGGTGGCCCGTAATACGCCACAAGGAAATACCCAAGATTAAGCCCGATACAATGGTTACTTCGTACGATTCAAAAATGTCCGCGGCCATACCGGCACAATCGCCCACGTTATCGCCCACGAGGTCAGCGACCACAGCAGGGTTGCGCGGGTCATCTTCCGGTATACCGGCTTCTACTTTACCGACGAGGTCTGCACCTACGTCCGCGGCTTTGGTATAAATACCGCCGCCCACGCGCATAAACAGCGCGAGCAAAGTGCCGCCGAAACCGAAACCGAGCAAAGCGTCCGGCGCGGCAATGCCGAAAATGATAAAAATAATCGTTCCACCAAAAAGTCCCAAGCCGTCGGTTAGCATACCGGTAACCGTTCCGGCACGGTATGCGATTTTCAGCGCGTCACCAAAACTGCGTTTAGAGGCGGCCGCCACACGCACGTTGGCATCTACGGCAATACGCATACCAAGTTGTCCGACGAGCAAAGAGAAAACCGCGCCCAAAATAAACGCACCCGCGCGGCCAAATGCGGCAATCAGTTTAATGTTTTCCGGCGTGACACCCGCAAAGCGTTCTGCTGCATCATGCGAAACCGGAACAATATAAACGGATAAAAATAAACAAATGGTCAGTAGACCAATCAGCGGCAAAATGGTTTTGAGTTGTCGCTTCAGATAGGCATTTGCACCGTCTTTAATGGCCGTCCATACTTTGAGCATGGCAGGCGTGCCGCAATCTTCTTTTAATACTTGATTGCGCAAAAATAAAGCATACAAAAGCCCCAGCACCGCAATGAATAGCACGCCAAACAACGCATACTGTTCAAATAAGCGCAGGGACGAAATTCCGTACCACATAGCTCCTCCTTTTAGGAAATGTTTCTTTCATTATAGTATAAACGGGGGTGCTTTGAGGGGAGAAAATTTGAAAAAACAGCTTTTTCAATTGCGGGTTATTTGGTGGGCAAACAATTTTCCATTTTTGGGTAATCTTGCGCCGACTTGCCGCTCCCCATACCTATCAGTATTTGATTCGGGCAACTTACGGCGCAACCTTACCTCAAAAATGAAAAATCATGGCTACTGGCGCAAATTCCTGCCGGTGCGCGACACGACGAAAATACGACACTAATTGACAATAAGAAAAGCCGTCATCCCGGGCGTGGACCCGGGATCCAGCTGTTATAGCTGTAGTTTCCTTGTTGGATAATATCCATAAAATACCCCTTGACTTGTTTTTTTTTTTTGGTATGATATGGGGGTACGCAACATCAAAACAAAAGGAGATAGTATGAAAAATAGCGCATTTACGCTTATAGAACTATTAGTAGTTGTTTTAATTATAGGCATACTCGCCGCCATCGCTCTGCCGCAATATCAGAAAGCAGTAGATAAAGCGCGATTAAGTGAAGCTTTTATTCTTGGAAAACACATCCGGGAATTAGAAGAAATATATTACATGGCTAATGGAAATTACACGGACAATTTTGAGGACTTAGGATTAGATGTCCCGGGCGGATACGAAATCAATAAAAATGCCAAATATGAGTTAAAGAATGGATCTGGGCAATTTCATATAAGTACTAGCCGTGTGATTTTCTATTTCTATCCACGCGACAATAGCACCTTAGAATTATCTTTGTTTTTCTGGTACAAAGATGGAAATGGTATCGCTCAAGTTAACAAAGGCAAAATAAGATGCTACTCTTACACGGATTATGGCACCGAACTTTGCAAAACATTGATAAGTGTCCCTATGGAAAAGGGGGGTTTTGTGTGAGAAAACCCCGCCCGGGAAAACCCAAGCGGGGCGGTTAGAAGAACGTACCGGTACTAATCTTTACTTACTGTCACTACAGTGGCACAAAGTTTCCGCGTCGTTGCGGATATCTTCCAACTCTTGTTCGTGCTGCACTTCCTGTTGCATAATGTGGCGAATAATATGCCCGGTAATCATATCTTTTCCGCGTACATAATCTAAAATTTTTATATAGACGGAAATCGCACAGCGTTCACTTTGTATATTTTGTTCTAACAATTCATTCACCGTTGGATTATCGGGCGGTAAATACCCGCAGGAGCTGAGTTTTTTCCAGTTGCCCGGGTCAATTTCCGGCGTGCCGCCCAGCTCAATAATGCGCGTGGCCAGCATATCGGCATGGTCTAATTCTTGTCCGGCGTGCTCTTTCATTTCTCTCTCTAAATGATCACGCGGAATGCCTACAGCCAGTCGTGCACCAATCCAATACTGATAATACGCCAGCCACTCATCGCAATAAGCTTTGTTGAGCATCGTGATGAGTTTGTCCACATCCAATCCTGCTTTTTCTACGATTTCTCTTCCTTTCATTCCAATAGGAGTACCCCCTTGTTGAGTGTATAAAGTATTATGGCTCATTAAAAATTTTCCGGCAAGTGAAAAAATGGATTAGATGTAGTAGGGAGGAAAAAATTAAAAAGCCCCGCTTACGTGGAGCTTTTAAATTCATACGGAGTCGACGGGATTCGAACCCGCGGTCTCTGCCTTGACAGGGCAGCGTGTTAGACCAGGCTACACCACGACTCCAACGACTCAAATTCTCAACTACCTATATTGTATCATCTTGTGAGGGACACGTCAATTTTTTTCCAAATTACGCCTCAAACTCGCCCCACAAAATTTGCTCCAATTCCAACTCTACACCGCTTTTTTCTTTGACTTGACGGCGTACTTCGTCCATTAAGTTTTTGATATCTTCCGGCGTAGCATGATTGAAATTAACAATAAATCCCGCGTGTTTTTCAGATACTTTCGCACCGCCGATACTTAATCCGCGCAGGCCCGCCTCATCAATCAGGCGCGATGCATAATCGCCCACCGGACGTTTGAACACGCTACCGGCAGAGGGCAAATCCAGTGGTTGCTTTTCTATGCGTTTTTGTTGAATAAGGTGGCGATTTTCCGTCAATGTGGCGAAATCTTGCTTTTCTAGTGTAAAACCCGCACCGAGTACAATATAATTTTCAATTCCCTCTACATGACGGTATCCATGCGGCAAATCTTTTTTGAGTAGTACAGCGGGGCGACCCTCAAAGTCAATCGCTTCCACATATTCCAAGCAATCAAAAGTCTCTTGTCCGAACGCGCCCGCGTTCATATATACAGCACCGCCTACGCTACCGGGGATGCCGGATAATTTTTCCATACCGCCCAATCCGGCCGCGACGGAGAGTTCGCACACCTTATCCAATGCGACACCGGCTTGCGCAATAATGCGATTATCTTTGACGGCTGCCTGATTCATGTGCTTGGTAGAACAGGTAATGCCGGGCAGTCCTTTTCCGCCGACTAAAATGTTAGAGCCAAAACCAATAATGCGTAGCGCAATGTTTTCCGTGCGTGCGAGTTTGAGCACAAAACTCCATTCTTGCCGCGTGTTGGGATAAACATATACTTGCGCCGGACCACCGGTGCGATAGGTGGTATGCTGGCTCATCGGCTCGTCTAGTAGACAGTTCTCTTTGAAATAAGCGGAAAGTTCTTTTTTAAAATCCATAGTTTAGAAATTAAATCCTACGCCACCTTGAAAACCGTGAT
>JAGCKY010000094.1 GCA_017647245.1 Elusimicrobiaceae bacterium | reverse complement strand
TTTGGTAAGCAATTTATCAATTAAACCCTTTGTGACGCGGCGGGCGGGGTTTTCGCGCATTTGTGAGCCGTGCCGCTGTGAATAAAGCGACAAGGATAATGCAGACGTATAAGCAGGTGCGAGCATATCTTCGCTATCGGCAATTAGTCCGTCGTGTGACGCCAGCCGCACGCGCCGCAAATTGAGTACATTTTTGAGTGCATTTCGCAACGAAACATTGGCTCCGCCACCCGTGAGTACCGCTTGTTGGGGGGGATATTTAATATAAGGTAATGCTTGCACAAGCTCGCGGTGTAATTTATTGACTAAAGTTTTGGCGGCCTCGTCCAACACGTCATCTACCGCATCATCATTTCCGTACTCATAATCTTTGAGCATTTTTTGTGCGTCGGATAATTCTATTTGCAATACATCGGCCACTTCCTGCGTGATTTGCTCTGCACCCAACGGAATTTCCCACGCGCCTTCCAAAATGCCTTTGTGATACAGCGCGGCAGAAGTGTATTGCCCGCCGACGTCTAACAAAAGGGTGCGGGTTTGTTTTTCTTCAGGTTTAATGAGAGTATCGCACAGCGTGAGCACGGTGGGAATAAACTGACAATCATCATAACCCACGGCGGCCAACACACGGCTTAAATTAGTTAAGTGACTGGAAAGCACACACGTCACAAAACTGTCCGCTTCCAACCAATTGCCGTCTAATCCTTCCGGTTTGGTGCGTTCTTTTCCGTCTAACAAAAAGCGTTGCGGCAGTAAATGTACGGCTTCCATTTCTTCGCTTAAATTTTTGGGCAGGGACTCGTCCAGCACGGTGTTGATGTCGTCTTTTGTGACGATATGGTGTTCCGTCAAAGCCAAATCTCCGTTAGAGCGCAAAAAACTGACAAAATCGCCGCGCAGACCCACCACCAGAGTGGGGGTGAATTTGGCATACTCGCCGACTTCGGATAATAGTTCTGTAAGCGTTTGAACCGTCTGTTCAAAATCCAAAATATAGCACGCACTTACCGACGGACAAGTTTTGCGCGTGGCGTAACGAACGCGACACGTGTTTGTTTCTTCGTCGTAAATGCTTAACACGGCAGAAATTTGCCCGCTGCCGAAATCCAGTGCTAAAAAGGTTTCTTCCATGCGTGTTTATTGTAGCATAAAAGGCGCGCGGTGTGCAGTCGCCTAAACGTCGGCGGCAGGAGCGGGGAATTTCATATAATATATACGTGCTAGAGATTAAAGATTTGTCATTTCATTTTGGCCTGCGCACCTTGTTTGAAGGGGCGAATTTGCTCGTGCCCGACGGCGTAAAAATGGGCGTGGTCGGGCTGAACGGTTGCGGCAAATCTACGCTGTTTAAAATCATCACGGGCGAATTATTCCCCGACGGCGGCAAAATAGAAATTTCGCGCGGTACGCAACTGGCGTCCGTGTCACAGGAAATCAAAGACCCGTCTAAAAAATTACTGGAATTTGTGTTGGAATCCGATAAAGAAATGACCCGCTTGCAATGCAAACTCACCGAAGATTTACCCGGCGAAAAAATGGCGGAAATTTACGACCGCCTGGACACGTTGGGCGTACATTCCGCAGAAGCACGGGCAAGCGCGATTTTGAGCGGGCTCGGCTTTGTCAATGAAGATTTTGACCGTCCGCTAAAAGAATTTTCCGGTGGGTGGCAAGTGCGCGCCAATTTGGCCGCCACACTGTACGCGCCGAGCAATTGCCTGCTATTAGACGAGCCGACTAACCACTTGGATTTGGAAACTGCCACGTGGCTTGAAAATTATTTAGCCAAAACCGATAAAACCGTTTTGCTCATCAGCCACGACCGCCATATTTTAAACCGCTTGTGCGATAAAATCGTGCACGTGGAGCAGGCGCAACTCAAAGTATATAACGGCAATTACGATACCTATGAACGCACGCGCGAGGCCGAGCAGGAAGGCGCACGCTTGGCGGCGGCGAAACACGAGCGCGTGGTGGCGCATTTGCAAAGTTTTGTGGACCGTTTTCGTTACAAAGCGACCAAAGCCAAACAGGCGCAGAGCCGCATTAAAATGATTGAAAAATTGGGGGATCCGCCCGAAGTTATCAAAGACCCGGAAATCCATTTTCAATTCCCGTCGCCCACGCATTTGACACAGGCACTTATTACGTTGGAAGATGCGGTGGCGGGCTATGATGATAAACCCGTTTTACAAAATTTGACTTTGCGCATTGAGCCCGATGACCGCATCGCTTTACTCGGTGCAAACGGAAACGGTAAGTCTACGTTGGCCAAAGTATTATCGCACCGCTTGCTTTTGATGAGCGGGCGCATGACGATTGCCAAAAAGATTAAAATTGCCTATTTTTCGCAACACCAAACGGAAGAATTAGATGTGGAAAAAACGCCGTTTGAAATGTTAGCCGGTATGATGCCGCCGGGTACGAGTGAAACACAAATCCGTGCGCAGTTGGGCGCGTTCGGCTTAAACAAAGCAAAATCCGATACAGTGATTGCCAAACTTTCCGGTGGAGAGAAATCGCGTCTGTTGCTCGCGCTGATTACCAAGGACGCGCCGCATCTCTTAATTTTAGACGAGCCGACCAACCATTTAGATATTCTTTCGCGTCAGGCATTGTTGGAAGCGCTGAATCATTATGAAGGCGCGGTGGTGCTCATCACGCACGATTTGCACGTGATAGAAATGGCGTGCGATACGTTGTGGCTCGTCAAAGGCGGCACGTGCCAAATTTACCGCGGCGATTTGGAAGATTACAAAGCCAGTTTGCTCAAGCGGAATGATAAAGGTGCCAGCGCGGCTAGTGACAAGGAAAATTCTGCAGAAGCCCGCCGCAAAAATGCCGCCCAGCGCCGCGCGGCACTTGCCCCGCTTAAAAAAGAAATCCGAGAGCTGGATAAAAAGTTAGAAAAACTAAACCTGCGCAAACACGAACTGGAAAATGCGCTGTTGGCGCGCTATGACGCCGATAACAGCATTGAACTTGCCCTGCTCGGCGACCAAATTTCTAATTTAGAGGAACGCTGGATTTTCTTAAATGAACAATGCGAGCAAGTAATGTCAGGCGCGGAGGGGGAAGCATGAGCGCATTTAATAGTTTGGCAGAAGATTTGCAGGCCGCACTCAAGCGACTGGGCATTACCGAGCCGACACAGGTACAGCAATCGGCCTTGCCGCCCGCGCTCAAAGGACGTGATGTGCTTGCTACCGCACAAACAGGCACGGGGAAAACTTTTGCGTTTTTGTTGCCGCTCATTACGCATTTGCGGGTGCGGCCCGAAACGGCGGCTTTGATTTTATCACCCACGCGCGAGTTGGCCCAGCAAACTCAAGCCGCGCTGGAAAGTTTACTGCCATCGGAAGAATTGCTTTCCGTGCTCATCATCGGCGGGGATAATATACACAAACAATATGCGCTGCTACGCCGCAAACCGCGCGTGATTATCGGCACGCCGGGGCGGATTATTGACCACATCGGGCGCAAAAGTATTGTGCTCAAAAACATTGCCTTTTTGGTATTGGACGAGGCAGACCGTATGTTGGATATGGGCTTTATTCCCGACGTGCGCAAAATTTGCGCTGCATTGCCTGCGCCGCGCCAAACCTTGTTATTTTCCGCCACACTTCCCAAAGAAATTGAACAACTGGCGGGGGGGCTTTTAACGGACCCCGTGCGGGTGCAAATCGGTTCTGTGTCGCGCCCGGTAGATTTGGTGGTACAACAGATTATCCGTCTGGGAACGCGTGAGCGGCTTTGTCAACTTTTAACGGAATTGGAAAATCGCCGCGGACAGATTTTAGTGTTTGTGAAAAGTAAACATTTGGCCGATAAATTAGCCAAACAACTCAAGCAATACGGTGTAAAGGCCAATGCCTTGCACGGTGATTTGCGCCAAAACCGCCGCCGGCAGGTGATGGAGTTTTTCCGCGAAGGAAGTGTGCCTGTGCTCGTAGCAACTGATGTAGCGGCCCGCGGATTAGATATTGACGGTATGTCTTGTGTGATTAATTACGATTTGCCGCAATCGCCCGAAGATTATATCCACCGTATCGGGCG
>JAGCKY010000093.1 GCA_017647245.1 Elusimicrobiaceae bacterium | reverse complement strand
GGGGATATCCCGTCGTAGATTTTAATAAGCAAATGCTCATTGTGCTAGAGTCTGACAGCAATTTTCCGGACAATGTGTTTGAAATTGTATCGGCAGACAAACAAGATGGTGCGCTGGTGGTTTCCTACCGCGTAAATGTGTTGGGGCTGAACAAAAAAATAAATAGTCATACTGTTTTAGCGGTAGACAAAACACAGTTGCCGCTTGAGCTCAAACAAGTGTTGTAAATTGATATTTTTTGATAGAAAGCCAACCCATACGGGTTGGCTTTTTTCGTCGGAAAAGAGGGGGGACACTTGTTTTTTTTTTTTGATATGCTATAATGTAAAGGCAGTTAATTTATACAAGGAGTGATTTATGAAAAAAGCATTCACGCTGATAGAATTATTAGTAGTCGTTTTAATTATCGGTATCCTGGCGGCCATTGCTTTGCCGCAATACCAAAAAGCAGTGTAAAAAAGCCATACCGTAGAGGCGCAAGTACTATTAAGTTCTGTATCTCGGGCGGTAGATGAATATTTGTTGGCAAACGGATTGCCTGCCTCGGGCCAGTTGGAATTATTATCCAGTTCTACTGATGAGAGCGGTGAAGTGGGTATTTTAACCGTAGATGCGGAAAGCGTATTAGATTGTGCCAGCGATGCGAATTTTTGTTCTGGCAAACATTTTGTTTATGATTCTTATTGCCAGTCCACTAATTGTAGGATTCGTGCAAAGCGTTATTTGAAAGCCGATTGGAGCGATAGAAATGATCACTATATGTTAGATCGTAAATATGCCGATACTTCCGGTCAATGGGGTTGGAAAAATACTTGTTACTGGAAGGATGATTTGGGTAAAAAAATTTGTACATTATTAAATAAAGAAGGATGGGATATTTCCCAGTGGTAAAAAACCCCCGCCAATAAGTGGGGGTTTTTCTTATTTCTTCAGCAAATTGGCGGACGGTTTAAAGCGTACCTTCTGCTTGGCGGGAATTTGTACTTTTTCCATGGTTTTGGGATTGTGCCGCGTTACCGGCCGCGCGGTTTTCAAATGAAAAGTGCCAAAGTTGCTAATCACCACTTTTCCGTCGCGCACAAGGCCGTGTTTGATAATTTCAAACACTTTGTCTACTGAAATTTTAGCTTGTTTTTTATCCAGCACGTGGCGGGTTAGGTGTCTAATCACATCATCTTTATTCATAAAAAGTCCTTATTTATTGCCGCGGTTGACAAATCCCATAGCTTGCAAGAGCACGTGCGGTTGTTTGCCTTGGCAGACGATCTGCCAAATGGCATTGATAATAGGGGTATTGAGATTATTTTTATGCGAAATATCGTAAACGCTTTGCACGGAGTTGACGCCTTCGGCAATTGTGCCTACTTCCTTTTTGGCTTCTTCCAACGAAAGCCCCGCGCCCAGTTTTTCGCCCAAGCGGCGGTTGCGCGAAATGGCAGACATACACGTCAAAATTGCATCACCAAATCCGGCTAGACTATAAACCGTTTCGGCTTTACCGCCTTGACTGACCAGCACGCTCGCCATTTCCTGCAAAGCTTGCGTAATCAGCGCGGCTTTGGCATTGGCTCCGTCGCCGATACCGTCAATCACGCCCGCGCCGATAGCCAGCACATTTTTAATCGCGCCGCCATATTCCACGCCGCGGCGGTCCTGCGCCGGGACAATGATAATCGGGTCGCCGTCAAATACCGGGGCGATTTCTGCCACCAGTTTGCTGTCCGGCCCGGCAAGCATAATTTTGGTCGGCACGTTTTGTGCCACTTCCAAAGCAAAACTCGGCCCGCTGAAAGCCAGTACCTTGCCTTTAAGCTGGGGGAGTTCTTCTTCAATAATTTCGCAAATCGTTTTAAAACTGTCGTCTTCAATACCTTTGGACGCGCTGACCACAGGGAGCACGCGGCCGTTAAGTAGCGGCTTTAATTGCTCGCGGCAAAATGTGCGTATGGCTTTGGAGGAAATGACAAAAACAATCATATCCGTATCCTGCACGGCCTCGGCCACGTTTCCCGTCAGACGGATATTGTCATGGATTTTGAAATTGGGGATATTCGGGTGGCGGCCCATGGTACGCAGTACATTGAGTAGCTGCTCGTTATACTCCCACAAGCGAACCTGATAGCCCTTTTTGGCTAAATGCTGGGCGATGACGCTACCCCAAATGCCCGCGCCGAAAACCGTGATATTATTTATTTTCATTTTTCTTTTTGGCGCCGTCTTCAAATTTCAGTTCTCTGTTAGCAAGCAGACGTTTAATGTTCGGAATATGTTTGTAAATAACCAAAAGCCCAATGGCAGTTACCATGATATTGACACCCATGGGGTGCTTGCCGATTAAGAAACTGGCAGTCGGCAACACGACACACGCCACAATAGAGCCGATGGAAATGCGCCCCCACAAGGCCACGCACACCACAAAGGCCGCAAACGCAAGCGCTGTCGGAATCGGCAGCAGAGCGGCAAATACACCTGCCGAAGTGGCCACGCCTTTTCCGCCGCGGAATTTCAAATAAATCGTCCACATGTGACCCAAAATGGCGATCGTACCGCATACAATGGCCTGCCAATACTCACCCGGGAAAAAGTGCAGGGCTAGGCAAGTGGGGATAAACCCTTTCAGCGCGTCTACTAAAAATGTGCAGATACCGGCCCATTTGCCAACGATGCGGTATACATTGGCCGCGCCGAGATTGCCTGAGCCATGTTCGCGTATGTCTATGCCCATAACCTTGCGGGCGATTAAATAACCGGTCGGGATAGCCCCGAGTAAATAACTAAATAAAACGAGGGAGATTACTTTTATTGTCATATAATTATTATATAAAGTTTGTGGGTATGGGCAAGCGGAAAATCTAAAATAAATTGGCAAAAATACCTTATTTTATATACACTAATAGAAATATAGACAGGAGAAACTATGAAGAAAATTTTACTTTTTATAATGTGTTTTACCGCGTTGGGCGCGGGGGCGCAGGAAGGTTTTAAGGGGGAAAACTTTGATAATCAAAGCCAAATTATCATACAAGATGACAAAGAAGCCAAGCGTTGCCAAGCTACGCGCATTGCGCCCAAATGGTATTTGACTGCGGCACATTGTGTACGGCCCTTTTGCGACAAAGAATGTATGGTGGTGGTGGATATGTTGCAGGGGGAGGTATACGCGTCGGCGGTGGTGCGCCATAAAGACGGGCACGCGCGGGTATTTGTGCCGCCAACCTATCACCCGGGAATGGGCAAAAGTATTCGTTCAGACATAGCACTTATCTTTTTTGACCCGCCGGAGGAAGATTATTTCTTTCAAGTCACGCGCACCGGGCAGGAACTGAGCCGTGCGGAATTTAATAAATTATTGAGCCAGTCCGAATATGCCGACCAGCGTGCCCAATGGAACGCATTGGAAAGAAGCCGCGCCAAATTATATACGGTAAATAATTCGGTCAGCCGCAAATTACTGACCCCGGTTGCCGTGCCGGACTTGCGCGACGAGACGCAACTGGTGGGGAGCGGATTCTATTATTTTACGGCTTTGCATTATTATATCGGGCCGGATTTGGGCATAGAAAAAGGCATGAGCGGCTCGGGCGTGGTGGT
>JAGCKY010000092.1 GCA_017647245.1 Elusimicrobiaceae bacterium | reverse complement strand
TTCTTTTGATAAGAAAATTTTTCTTCAAATTCCTTGTCCGTTAAAGCACGCACCCGCACGGGCACCGCTATTTCCGCGGGACGGATATTAAGATTTCTACGAAAAATAAAAGCTTTCAAACGCTCCCACCAAGTGGGTTTGCGGGCTTTGGATCCGGGGTAGGTGAGCCGGACTGCTTGTTGGGCAGAGGCCAAATGAACCGGCTGGTTTAAGGTCACAAAAATCAGCGGGCGCACATCAATCCATTGTTCTTTATCATAAGGAATCACTTCTTGCACTTGCGGACGCGGGGTAATAAAAGAAAAGCGGTAATCTGAACCTAATTTTTTATCATTTACACGCGAAGTAAAACTGCCCGGCAACGTAACTGTATACTCCGTAGCCGCCGTCCAATCCTGCGCGGGTTCAAATTGCAACGTTTGCGTACCCGAAAAGCGGCACGTACCCGCCACCGCCGGCGTAATTTGAAGCGGACAATCTGCCGTGGCAAACGCACTGTTTTCAGACAAAGCGGCTACCGGCTGATTAAAAGTAACGCTAACAGCAGCACGATTTGTATAACTCTGTTCGCCTTGTGGTTTGGCAGATAACACTTTTAAATCTGCTCCCCACCCTTGCATAGTGATTAAAACGGTAAAACAAAAAGATAAGAATAATACTTTTGCTCGCATAAATGCCCCTTATAATAGGTAAGATACCTATATTTTACTTTTTTTTATATGTGTTTTTGGGCATCAAAAAACCCCGCCCTTTCGGACGGGGTTTATAGCTTCTAAAAAATTAGAAGTTAATTAACATACCGACTTGGGCTTTGTAGTTGTCCTTGTTGAAGTGATCTTTATAGGTCACACCAGCAGGAGCGTTAGCCGGTTCATCGGTACCATATTTGGCATAGCCCACACCAGCGAACAATTGTACATATTCATTGTGCTGATATTTGGCAGTCAAGTCACCTTCCCAGGTGGCAGAGTGGCGGCCAAAGCGGTCTTGGAAACCATAACCATCCAAGGAGAAGGTCCATTTTTCAAACGGGTTTACATCAAAACCCAAGTTGAACATACGGACACCTTCAACGGAGTAATCATTCATATCACCGCCAAACACATGGCCAATGAGCAAGCCCGGGGTATAGTTACCAAAGGCCCAGAAGTTTTCGTTTTCATACAAGAAAGTACCGCGTACTTTTACAGCTTCAATGTTCACGGCACCATCTACTTTTACCATATAACCGGTATCTTTGCCTTCGTGCAAGAATTTGTGACCGCCAAAGTTGCGGGCATATTCAGCGCTTAACAAGAAAGCTTCCGGAGCAAAGCTTAATTTTGCACCATAGAAACCGGAATAGCGATCCACCGGATTGATACCGTCATTAATATCGTTGAAGTCATACAAGTAAGCTTGCAATTTGACAGCATCAGTCAAGTTCATGCGGAAGTCAGCACCGGCAAAGGTGTTGGCATCTAAGAGCGGGACATTATTCAGGTCCAATTTACCACCGATGACCGTAAAGGATTTTACGTCATCAGCATAGGTCAATTTGGCAGCGTCCAAAGACGGCGCATACATACCTTCCACATTGTAGTGGTTCGGGCCGAAATACATGACAGCGCTATCTTCTTCACCGTAAAATTGGCGACCGACTGTCAATTCAAAACAATCAAACAGATTGGACAACACTACGTTCGCTTCGGCGAGTTCAATGTTGTTTTGATAGGTGTTCATGTCATCGCCAATAGCGGCACCATCCCAAGCATCAACGTGTTGGAAGGTTACGTTAGCAGTAACATCTTCTACCAAGTTAGCGGTCAAGCCGGCTAACACACGATAGTTAACACCCGTGTTGTAGACGTTAGACGCCGGCAACCCACCATCCAGATTGTTGTGGTGTACGTCAGCGGCGATGGTTTGAATTTCACCTTTGATTTCTACATTCTTCAATACATCAGCGCTTGCGGGCAAGGCCAAGGCCAATACCACCAACAAGCCTAGTAGTTTCTTCATGCAGTACTTCCTCCTTAATTAATTTATGAACTACTACCCTACCTTTCTATTAAAACTTATTAAAAAAAGATTTGCAAGTATTTTTTTAAATTTTTTAAATTTAGTCTTGACAAGTTAATGCAAATACTGCTATTCTTTTTAATTCCTAAAATTTCTCTTGCAACTTTTCTTCTAAATCACTATACTTTAATAAGCAGTAGTTATATAAACAAGGAGTCTGTTATGAATCAATCATCTGCCGCAAACAAAGGTTTTACTTTAATTGAACTCTTAACCGTTATTTTGATTATCAGTATTTTAATGGGGGTTGCCATACCGCAATATACCCGGTCTGTCCGCCGCGCCGAAATGGCCGAGGGGCTTATTCAAGGCAAAACGATTTATGATGCCGCCGTACGTCACAAAGGCGCTTATGGTTCTTCGCCCACCTCTTTTGATGGGTTGGACGTGGCCTTTGTAGATGCAGAAGTTACAGGCAGTGAATTTGATGACGGTACCTTTAAATATCAATTGAAACCGGGTTATGTAGCCGCCGTTAATCAAAAAGGCGACTATGAAATCCGTTTTATATATCCCACTTCTGATGATAACGGTGTATACGCCCCGGTAGCCTGTTGCCCCTCTACTAGTTTCATTTGTCAAAACGCCGGAGAAACCAGTACAGCCACCGGAATGCCGACAGACAAAACTTGTACCGAAATTAAATAAATTACAACTAAACCAAAAACCCCGTGTAAAACACGGGGTTTTTTATCGGTGTTTTTTGCGTTTATGGAAAAACGGCTTGCCCGGACGACGTGCAGAAAAATGTTTCGTTCCTTTTTCCTGTATGGCTTTTTTACTGCCCACCTTTATGACACGAAAGCCCGACACAGTGGATACAGGTGCAGGCGTAACAGGCGCTCTTTTCTGCAAGAGCTGTGTTTTTTTAGCGACAGGTTGCGGTGGTTTGATAAATTCTTTCTGCCCGGAGATTTGTTTTTCCGTTGGGATAACTGTGC
>JAGCKY010000011.1 GCA_017647245.1 Elusimicrobiaceae bacterium | reverse complement strand
TAATATCGGGCTATTCTTTTACGGAGTAGCCAACCGCTTATTAATTCCGCTTGGACTGCATCACATTTTAAATAGTTTAGTATGGTTCCAATTCGGCGATTTTGAAGTGATTAAAGAAGGCGTCGCCACCGTGGTGCACGGAGATTTAACCCGTTTCTTCTCCGGTGACCCGATGGCCGGACCGTTTATGGCGGGCTTTTTTCCTATTATGATGTTTGGCCTGCCGGCCGCGGCGCTGGCGATGATTTCCACCGCGCAAACCGCACGCAAAAAAGCGATTGGCGGTTTGCTGTTGTCTATGGCGCTGACCTCTTTTCTGACGGGAATTACCGAGCCGATTGAATTTTCGTTTATGTTTCTGGCGTTTCCGCTGTATGTGGTGCACGCGATATTGACGGGTTGTTCGCTCGTCATTATGAACATATTGGACGTCAAGCAGGGCTTTACTTTTTCCGCCGGACTGTTTGACTATTTACTCAGCTACGGACTAGGCAAAAATGGTTTGTATTTAATTCCCGTAGGCATTGTGTACGCCACAGTTTATTATTTCTTATTTAAGTGGATTATCGTCAAATACAATTTACCTACGCCGGGCCGCGAACCCGAAGATGCTTCCGCCCCGGAAATTCCCACCGCCACCGCACAAACACAAACCCGCGGCGGACAATACTTACAGGCATTAGGCGGCAAACAAAATATCAAAACAATTGACTCTTGTGCCACCCGTTTACGTCTGGAAGTAGCTGATGAAAACAAAGTGGACGAGCCCGTTTTAAAAGCACTCGGTGCGCGCGGCGTACTCAAATCCGGCAGCTCGGTGCAAGTGGTAATCGGGCCGGAAGTAGAACAAATTTGCGACGAAATTAAACAAGCACTTAACTAATATGAAACTCATTATTACTTCGCATAATTTAGGTTTATGGGCGGCGTCTTATATTTGCCGCCGCTGGCAACTTGCGCAGAAAAAACCTTTTGTGTTGGGGCTTCCCACAGGTGGAACGGTGGTGGATATGTATGCGGCTTTGTGCGGGCTGGTTAAAAACGGCAAAATGAGTTTTCAAGATATCGTCACTTTTAATATGGACGAATACGTCGGGCTTTCCTCCACCCATGAACAAAGTTATCACTATTATATGAAACACAATTTGTTTGACCATGTGGACATTCGCCCGGAAAACGCTCACATTTTAGACGGTATGACAAAGGACCCACAACAAGAATGTGCCCATTATGAACAAGCTATCACACAAGCGGGCGGCATTGATTTATTTTTGGGTGGTGTCGGGCGCAATGGTCATTTGGCATTTAATGAGCCGGGCTCTGCGTTTGATTCGCGCACGCGTATGATTACATTGGAAGAAAACACCCGCCAAGCCAATTCCCGCTTTTTTAACAACGATGTTTCGCAAGTGCCCGCCCACGCACTCACGGTTGGCATCGGCACGGTGCTGGACGCAAAAGAATTATTATTTTTAGCTTCGGGTGAGACAAAAGCACAAGCCGTCGCGCGGCTCATGCAAGGTGAAATTACACTGCAGTGGCCCATTACCGCGCTTAAAACGCATGCCAATGCCACGCTACTTATTGACGAGCAAGCCGCCGCTGCATTAGGTACAGATATTTTGAATAAGTGGCACGCTTTGCAACAAGCGCAACCCGAGCAAGATTTAGTATTGTCCTTATAGGGGGAGTATGACTCGTACGATTATTTTAAATGCTCGCGTAATTACACCGGAAACGGTATTGCCGGACTATTGTATAGAAATACAAGACGGTAAAATTGCCGCGCTGTTTCCAAATACCCGTCTGCAGGAATTGCCCAAAGATACGACGGTCATTGATGCACGCGATGCCTATGCCGCACCGGGTTTGATTGACGCACACATACACGGCTTTGCAGGTTTCGGGCCGGAATTGGGCACCCAAGATGCACTCTTGCAAATGTCCGATGCTTTGGCAAAAGCAGGCGTAACTGCTTTTTGTCCGACCTTATATTGCGGGCAACCCGCCGATATGCGGCGCATTATTGAAAACACCGTCCGTGCATTTGGCAAAGAAACAGGCGCGCATTTGATTGGCTATCATTTGGAAGGACCTTTTATTTCCCCCCAAAAACCCGGCGTAATGAAACCGCAGGACATCGCGCCTGTTAATTTATCTGTACTGGAAACATTATATCAAGCCGCGCAAGGTCACATTGCCGCCATGACGATTGCGCCGGAACTGCCCGGCATTGAGCCGATTGTAAATTTCTGCAAAGAGCATCACATTTTGTTGCAAGCGGGGCACACCAATGCCACGTATGAAGAATTTTTGCGCGGCGCGGCTTTGGGCATTACACACACGACGCATTTGTTTAATGCTATGAGCCCGTTTAATCACCGCGCGCCCGGTGCCGCCGGAGCGGTACTGTTGCACCCGGAAATTTCCGCTGAAATTATTGCTGACGGCGTGCATGTGCACCCGGACGTAGTGGGTTTTTTGCGCCACGTTAAACCGGCTGAAAATATCGTACTGGTAACCGATGCACTTTTGCCTACTCACCAAGGTAAAGAGCCGTTTATCGCTAACGGCGAAGAAGTGATTTTTGACGGAGTGTGGAAAAGAAAATCCGACGGCGTGATTGCCGGCTCGGGCCTGACGATGCTACGCGCAGTGGAAAATTTAGTTGCGTGGGGATATGGCTTACCGCAGGCGGTAGCGTGCGCCAGCACAAACCCGGCGCGCATACTCGGGCTGGCCAATAAAGGCACTTTGGCTGTGGG
>JAGCKY010000091.1 GCA_017647245.1 Elusimicrobiaceae bacterium | reverse complement strand
TTCATAGCGGCGTAAATGAAGGGGCAATACTCAACGGCAAGCCGCCGCTTAAATGTTGGCCCGAAGAAAAATGGCGCGAATTTGTGCGTCTGTTTAAGGCCGCGCACCCAGATATTTTAGTGGTGCAACTAGGCGGCAGTCAAAGCCCTAAATTTGATTTTGTGGACGTATGCTTAACGCAAAAAACAAAGCTGACCGAAATCGCCGCACTGATAGACAATGCGCTTTTGCACGTGGACGGTGAGAGCGGTCTTGCGCAACTGACCCGCTGGCTGAAAACAAAAGCGGTGGTTTTCTTTGCACATACTTCGCCGCAGATGTTTGGCTTACCTAAAAACCGCTCCGTTGCGGCAGATAAATGCCGCCCGTGCATGTGGCTGGTAGGCGGACAATGGTATACCGTGTGTTTATGCGGTCATAAAACGTGCCAAAATTTAGATGCCATTACGCCGCAAACGGTACTAGCCGCAGTGGAAGAAGAATTACACTAATTTTTTGACGATTTTGGAGATTTGCGTGGTGTTTAAAAACAATTGCAAATCCCGGCTTTTGTACGAAAGTACGAGCAGTACACTCATATATACCGACCCGCAGAAAAGCAAATTCAAAAAATAACTGTGCGTACCGAAAAACATCCGCACAATTGCCGCCGGCACGAGGGCAATTATATTAATAGCCAGTAGGCGCAAGAGTTCCCAAAACGAACGGAAATAGTTTACAAACGGAAAGTATTTTTTGAATAAAAAGTAATTTAAAATAAATCCGAAAATCAGTTCGCCCAGCACTAAATACGGATAACTGAACGGTCCCCATTTAGGTAGCACAAACAGCACCGCTAACGTGAAAGATAAGCCCGATAGCAAAGAGTAAGGTAAGCTCTCTTTAATCTTCAGCCATGCGGCCACGGTATTACTTTGCAAGCCCGCCGGAACAAGCAGTACCACCATAAAAATCAGCGGACGCAAAAAGTCCACCGTGTCGGCGGCGTTCCACGCATTAAAGCGGCCATGCTCAAAGAAAAGTCCTACGATGTCCGCGGCAAAATACGCCGTAAAAACCGCCAGCGGTGTGAGAACAAATAAAAGCAAATGATTGGTAGAAAGATAATTTTTATTAAATACATTTGTCTGTCCGCGTGAGGCGTTTTCCGTCAACTCAATTTTGGAAACATTGATGACGCGGTTGGTCACAATTTCTGACGGAGAATCAGTTAGCTGGCGGCAATAATTAAGCGCACTGACAATTCCCGCTCCCATGCCGGACAGAAAGTACATCGGTAGCAGTCCGTTAACAATACTCAAAATTCCGAGCACCTGCCCGCCGAGTAGATTTTTTTGCACGCGCGAATGCAGGCGGCAGGGGCGGGGAGTAAAATCCCAATGCAGTTTGGTGCTCATCAACCAAAGTAGCGCAATGAGCTGAATAACATTTGCCGCCAAAAAGCCGTATACCATGCTGATAATGCCAATGTGCGGCCCGAAAATTAAAAGGAAAATCAGCGGACAAATGGCATTAAGCGGCCCGAGTACGGCCACGGCAAAAAATTTATGCATTTCGGCAACTGCCGTCAAATAATACACCAGTAAATTAGTGGCAAACAAGAAAAACGCCGCGGCCAGCAAGGTGTGTTCCCGCAACAAAAGTTCCGGCTCAAAACGCGAACACAAATACACAATGTTTACCGGAAATAAAAGCCCCAGTACCGCCAGTACCAGCGCAATTAATAGGTAAATATAAAAGCCAAACGTTAAAAAGCGGCGGCTGGCAGAGATGTCTTTTTCGGCTAAAAACATTGCTTCGGGGATAAGAACCGTAGTATTAATGCGCTGCAAGAAAGTTACCCCAAAGCCAATAAGCATAATCAGGTAAAAATATACATCGGTATAGTTACCCGCGCCGAAATAAATAGCGATTAAAATGCTACTGGCAAACGAAGTCAGTTTCCACAAAGCCGTCGCGCCGACCGCCAAGGCCGCGCCGGTTTGGTAAGAAGTTGTTTTAAAAAGGGAAATCATATTTAGTATTATAGTATTTTAGGAGAGTAGATATGACAACACAATTTGAACCGGTTATCGGACTTGAAATTCACGTACAGCTTGCCAGTAAAACCAAAATGTTTTGCACCTGCCCCAACGGTATGGATGAAAGCAGTGGGCCTAATACGGAGATTTGCCCGCGTTGCAGCGGTCAGCCCGGTACGCTACCCGTAATGAACGAAGGCGCGGTGCGTTTAGGCGTGCGGGCGGGATTGGCGCTCGGCTGTAAAATCAATGAAGTTTCCTCTTTTGAGCGTAAACATTATTTTTATCCGGATTTGCCAAAGGGCTATCAGATTACGCAAAATGCGCACCCGGTGAACGGACGCGGGGAAATTGAAATTACCTTCGGTCCCAAAACCAATTTGCAGAAAAAGAAAATCGGCATTCACCATGCGCATTTGGAAGAAGACGCCGCCAAAAGTTCGCACGAGGCGGAATTTTCGCTGGTGGATTTTAACCGCGCGGGTTGCCCGCTGTTGGAAATTGTGTCTATGCCCGATATGCGCTCGGCCGATGAAGCGTATGCGTATTTAACCGAAATTAAACGCTTGATGAAATGGGTAGATGCGTCTAATTGCGATATGGAAAAAGGCGAACTGCGCGTGGACGTAAACGTGTCTTTGCGCCCGGTCGGAGAGGAAAAATTCGGCACGCGCACGGAAATCAAAAATTTAAATTCTTTCAAAGCAGTGCGCGATGCGATTAATTACGAAATTGCGCGTCAAACCGAAGTGTTAAATAAAGGCGAAAAGGTCATTCAGCAAACGCTTTTGTGGGATAAAGAAAAAAATGTTACCAAACCCATGCGCTCTAAAGAGGACGCTCTGGATTATCGTTATTTCCCGGAGCCGGATTTGCCGCCGCTGATTTTGCGCGCAGACCGCTTGGAAAAAATCAAAGCCGAAATGCCCGAACTTCCTGCCGCTAAAGAGCAAAAATTTACCGGACTTGGACTTTCTGCCTATGATGCGGGTGTGCTAACGATTACCCGCGCCGCGGCAGAGTATTTTGAGGCGGTACTGGCCGCCGGCGCGCCT
>JAGCKY010000090.1 GCA_017647245.1 Elusimicrobiaceae bacterium | reverse complement strand
TACGATAAAGATCCCGCGGAGTATTACCGCATCTTTGACGTAAAAGCCACCAGCTTTGCCAGTTTCTTGGCTAACAACATTGTCAAAGACGGTGGACTGTTTGCCTTTGCCTCGTCTATCGCGGGCAAATACGGCAACCTGGGTCAAAGCGATTATGCTTCTGCCAATGATTACTTGGCCAAATCTGCTTTCTCGCTGACTAACCAAGGATACCGCGCGATTGCTATCGCCATGAGTGCTTACAAAAATGTAGGCATGGGCGTGCGTGCGGGGGTGGAGACGTTCCTGCGCACCAACGGTGTGGACTTTGTGGACCCCGAAGACGGTATGCAAATTTTCTTAGATGAAATCGTCTACGGAACGGTGCCCGAGATTGTGTTGTCGGGTGCACTGGGCAAACTGGATTGGGACCACCAACTGTGTAGCGATATGGACGAAATTATTCCGCAAGAGACCGATAAAGCTCCGTCCGGTAATGATAATCAGGGCGGTAACGGCCCGACGGTGACAGCCGCCCCGAAAGCAACCCCGACACCGACTGCACAAGCCGCCGCGCCCGAACCGGCGCCTGCCCCGGTGCAAACCGCTTTGCCGGACGCCAAAGCGGCCACACATTTTTTAGGTCAAATTTCTTCGCAAAGTGTGCAGGAAATTCACGCGGGTAAAGAATTTAATTTAGAATCCGACCCGTACTTGGCCGACCACGCCATTGAAGGCACGCCGTACGTGCCGGGCGTGATGGGCATTGAAACCTTTATGGAAACGGCCACCGCGCTTAGCGGTAAAGTGCCGCAAGGACTTAAAGACGTGCATTTCTATTTGCCGATTAAACTTTTGCGTAACCGTCCGCAAGCGGTGCGCGTCATCGGCAAAAATGTAAACGGCGATATTTCTATGGAAATTGAGTCGGACTTCATTAACAGCAAAGGTATTAAAATGGGCAATACTCGCCGCCATTTTACGGCGCACGCGCTGGAAAGCGGTTTTGTGTCTACGTGGAATGAAGTTAAAAATTTAGTAGGTAATACGCAAGCCGCACCGACGGTGAGCAAAGAAGAAATTTACCAAAAGTATTTCCACGGGCCGAGCTTTCAAGTGTTGGGCGGCATTTTGCGCGCCGATAAAGAAAGTTCGCTTGCCGTCTATAACACTACGCCTAAACCGCAATGGCCCGACGGGCAAAAAGTGTTGCTTGCCAACCCGATGCTCATTGAAGCGGCTTTCCAATGTTGCGGTTTTCGCGATATGTCTGTAGATAACCGCATGACTTTGCCCGATGCCATTAGCGAAATTGCGGTTTTCAAGCGCGACGTGCCGCCTGCCAAGTTGTATTTGTACGGGCGCTTTAAGGGTTTGACCGCCGACGGCAAGAGCTTGCACGATGCGTATGTGTTTGATGACGCCGGGCAGCTGTGGGTGGAAGTGCACGGTTATCAGGCCATCGGACAATAATGTCAGCAAAAATTGAACTAGTAGATTTAACAAATCTGCCTTCGGGCGAAACTTTTTTGAGCGAGCGGGAACAAGCGTTTTTTCAAACGCTACAACTTTCCAAGCGGCGCAAAGAGTGGCTCGGGGGCAGATTTGCGTTAAAGACATTGGTGCATGCCGAAACGGGCGCGCCTGCGACGGAAATTGAGGTGTTGCCGCAGAAAAACAGCGGTAAGCCGCTTTTGTATGTGCGGGGGAAAATCAGCACGCTACCTTTTAGCATTACGCACAGCAACGGTTATGCGGCAGCGGCCATTACGACGGACGCGTGGTATATCGGCATTGATTTGGAAAAAGTAACACACCGCATGGACAGCTGGAAAAAAGATTTTTTTCATCCGTCCGAACTCGTTGCACAAGACGATGCATTTTTAACTTCCCTGTGGACGCAAAAAGAGGCCGTCGCCAAACTCTTGGGTACGGGGCTGACGATTGGCAGTTTTGATGTACGTTGCGTGGAGGGAGAAGTGCAGTTTTTCAACCGCGCGCTGGAAATTTACAAGCAGTTGGGTAGTCCTGATATTACCTTACAAACCCCTTCCTTAATTGATGAATTTGAATTTTCGGTTGCTACCGGAAAATAAAAATTCCCTTTTTGTCGTCGGGAAAAAAGAGCTTGACTTGTTTTTTTTTTTTGGTACGATATGGGGGTACATGACATCAAAACAAAAGGAGAGGTTATGATAAATAGCGCATTCACGCTTATAGAGATGTTAGTGGTTGTTTTAATTATCGGTGTGCTGACGGCTATTGCCTTGCCACAATATCAAAAGGCGGTAGATAAAAGCCGCTTCAGCCAAGCAATCATTTGGGCCAAAACAATCCGTGACGCCGAACAAGTGTACAAAATAGCCAACGGTACGTACACAAATAATTTAGATGACTTGGGTGTGCATATTGCAGATTGTCCTTCTCATCCAACAGATCCAACGGAGAGTGCTGTTTATAATTGTGACAATGGGGAAACTATCTATTTCAATAGTGGGGATGAGTTTGTTGATAAAGGTGCTGTATATGTGTACTTGCCGGGTAGAATTGCCGCGGTAATCTATCATTTTGATAAGGATACACGGTCATGTTTTGCCGCAGAGGATAATACGCGTGCGCTAAATTTATGTAGAAATCTAGGGGCCACAAATAGTGACCACAGAGTAATTAACTTCTAAAACAATCAGTTACACAATCATTTTTTGTTGGCCTTTCTCGTCGGGAAAAATAACCCTTGACTTGTTTTTTTTTTTT
>JAGCKY010000089.1 GCA_017647245.1 Elusimicrobiaceae bacterium | reverse complement strand
TCTGGCGCAAGCTCGTGCGTAAAACATGGCTCACTTCTTTAAGGGCCCAGTCACCGATTTGGTGACCGTATATATCATTGATTTGTTTAAACCAGTCAATGTCTAATACAATTAGCGACATAATTAAATCAAACCGTTTGGAGCGGTAAATTTCTTCCGCAAATTTTTCCGCAAAGAAACGCCGCACCGGGAGTTTGGTCAGCTCGTCGTAATTGGACAATTCTTGCACGCGCTCAAACAGCGCGGCATTATCAATGGCCAATGCGATTTGGTTGGAAAATTGTTTGAGTGAAATGAAATCCAAATAATTAATACGTCGGCGAGAAAGCAAATTATCAAAAGTTAAAAAACCCACTTTATTGCGCTGCACCCGCAACGGAATATACACCACGTTGTGAATGATACGGTATGCTTCGGTGGAGTCAAAAATATCGCGTAGCAAGGTGCGTTCGTCTTCGGGCAAGTCATCACCTGTTTGGCTTTTTACTTCACCGGAAATATCCACGCCCAAAATAGATTTGATTTGTGTTCCGTCGTAATTGGTTTGGTACAAACGCACGCGGTCAAAACGGAAATACTTTTGCACCCCTTGCAAAATCAGCTCTAGTCCGTCGGAAAGGCGTAGCGAAGAAGCAAAAATTGTTGCCAAATCATTGAGTGCCGTGGCGATATTTAAGCGTTTATTATTGGCTTGATTTCCTTCAGTATTAGTTAAATTTTTAGAAATTTCGCGCGCCACACTTTTGATTAATTTTTTTTCTTGTTCCGTAAATATACGCCATTTGCGAAAACGCTCTAAACGCAACACTCCTAAACGCGTTTTCACAACCGTTTTAATTTCTTCTCCTTCCAACATCATACTGGGGCGCTTCCATTTGAGTAGCACATACACCGCCGGATAATTTAAATCCGTAGAATCGGCAATTCCGTCGCGCAATAGTTCTTTCAAAAACTCCGGTTCACCAAGCACCGAAATATCTTCCTGCATACCCATGCAGTATTCTTTTTTGCACATCATTTTAAGCGACAACAATGCACGTTCTTGTTGCCAATCAAAAAAGTATACGCGGTCCAATCTAAATAATTCACGCAAAGCAGGCAATGTATTAGCCAATAGCTCGCGTTTATTTTGCGCGTTGGATTGCGTAATTTTTTTACCGAATTTAAATAATGTGTAAGATTCTTTATCAAACATACTTACCCCTCATAAAGCGACAACAGATACTCTACTTCTTTGGCGGCATGCTCCAGCTCAATATCCAAACTGGCCTGTGTAAAACGCCCTTCCACAATTTGCGTTGCACAAACCGCCAGTACCTTGTTTAAAATTTCCACTACCGTACCCGTAATGGTGATATTGGGCAATGTGTGCGCAGTGGCCAAAATGCCCGAATAGGTTTGCAAACGTTGCGAAGATGAAAAAATAAAATGTTCAAAACTTTCTTCCAACGCCGGGAACACATCCATGGTGGTTGCATAAGCCAGTTGATTTTCCGGGCGGGAACACCACTTGATAAATTTAAGCGCAGTTTCTTTATCTTTTCCAGCGCTGTTTATCATCAAATTCATACCGGACAAATAAGCTGCCGGTTTTTCTCCGGTGCGCGGAACCGGTACAGTATGCACGGGCACGCCCCGTTTTCCTTTAAAATTGTTTCCCCCTTGTTTGCGCGATAGCAACATGCTGGCTTTACCGGTAAGCATGGTACCCAAACTGCCACGCTCGCGCAGAATAGGCATATAATTTTTAAGCGCTAACGTGACGTAATCTTTGACCCCTTGGCTAAACTCCGGCGTACCGATTTGCGTACCGTG
Source organism: Elusimicrobiaceae bacterium (assembly GCA_017647245.1). Lineage (GTDB taxonomy): Bacteria > Elusimicrobiota > Elusimicrobia > Elusimicrobiales > Elusimicrobiaceae > Avelusimicrobium. Next base: position 1,122 of record JAGCKY010000089.1, on the reverse strand, counting down.
CAAATCCGGCGTAAACAAATCGGCTCCGCGTCCCCACACTTCCATAAAACTGCTACGCGTGGAAAGCGAACCGCGCCAATCGCTGTTTTGCATAGGGTAATATCCTTCCACCTCGGCAAATTTTTGTTGCAAGCGCTCGCAGATATCCAGCAGGCCTTCCCACGTGGATAATTCTTCATCGGGATTCTCACTTACCAAACGCAAATGGTCGGCACGGTAATGCAAGGCGCTCATATCAAACCACCACGGATACGAATAAATATCTTTCGTGCCGGGTTTATAACAATGCGTACGTAAGGGATGCAAAAATTGCGCCAAAGAAAGCCCCGGGTCCATGTGGGATAAATTTTCTGCCACTCCGGCGCGGGTTAAAAGCGCCGTCCAATAATGTGGGATTTGTATTAAATCAGGCACCGGCTCTTGGGCGGCCGGGTATTTAAGCATAAACACTTGTTTCCACAGCACGTTGCGCGTAAACACCTGTACGTTGATTTCCGCTTTGGGATATTCTTGTTTAAAGCGTTCCACTAATTTCTGATAATCAGCTTTTGTCTGTGCGCCGGAATCCGGCATGACCCATAAAATCATTTTTTACTTCCCCCAATTCTTTACTCTTAAATTCGGATTTATATCAATCGGCCATTTCTTTGTAAAAGCACCATCGCCCGCGTGCTCCAATTTACGCCACGCCGCAAGCGCAATCATACCCGCATTATCCGACGACATCTTGCGAGGTACAAAACGCACCGCAATACCGTTTGCCCGGCTTTGCGTTTGCATCATTTCGCGCAGTAACGCATTGGCGGCCACACCGCCGCCTACCGCAATGTGTTTCACTTTATATTTTTGAACGGCTTGCATCGTTTTTTTAACTAATGTTTCGCATACCGCTTGTTCAAAACTGGCGCACACATCGGGCACGCTAAATTGTTTATGATCGCGCAAATAATAACTGACCGATGTTTTAAGCCCGCTAAACGAAAACTCCCATGTCCCCGGCAGTAGCGGACGCGGAAAATCAATCGCATCCCGCCGGCCTTTGAGCGCTTGCGCCGATACTTGCGGACCGCCCGGGTACGGTAGGCCCAACAGTTTGGCTACCTTGTCAAACGCTTCGCCGGC
>JAGCKY010000088.1 GCA_017647245.1 Elusimicrobiaceae bacterium | reverse complement strand
GGTATACTTTTTTTGTGGCCGGATTTGCTGGGTACTAATTTTTGCTTCTGGCCCCTTGCACAGTGAGTGCAAGGTTTTAAGATTATTTTAGGAGAATGTTATGAATAACAAAGCTTTTACGCTGATTGAATTATTAGTCGTTGTTTTAATTATCGGCATTTTGGCCGCAATTGCTTTGCCGCAATATGAAAAAGCAGTAATAAAAGCCCGCTATACAAATTTAAAAAGTTTAGTCAATAGCATGTATAACGCAGAAAAAATTTATTACTTGACCAACAATACTTATACTACAAATCTCGATGAGTTGGATTTAGATATAGGCGGCAGCTACCTTACCGATTCTTCCCGACGATTTCCTTGGGGAATGTGTAGTTTAGAAAGTGGTTATATCGCGTGTAGGTACGAAGTCAAAGTAGGTTATGTTCGCATGTTAAATTCAACAGATACCTACTGTATGTCCTATGATAGAGCGTTTGATAAAATATGCCGCTCAGAAACAGGCGCCGAACCAGACAATAGACATTATTTCCTTTACCCCTAATTACGCAGGGGTATTGCCGCTGAAGTCCGGGCCGTCAGGTTCCGGGTCGGGGCAAACAGATTTAGCACAGCGGTTGCGAAATGCACACTGCGCACAATGCGACGTGTTCGGCTCAAAATTTCCGGCTTCAATTTGCTCGCCTACGGAAATAAATGTGTCCAAAATCTTTTTCTCATCAAAAGCTTCAAACGGCGCGCTGATTACTTTATCATACGCGGTAAAATAAAAACTGGCTTTGCCCTTTTTCATATTCCACGCACGCTGTGCGCCGATAGCATAAATACCCAGTTGCAAAGAATCTGTAATCTCTGCTTCTAAATCAATGTCATCGCCCGTTTTATAATCAATAACTTCCCAACTGCCGTCGGGGTATTTATCGGTACGGTCTATTTTGCCGCGCAACGTCCATTTATCTTCCTTAAAAATAAATTCGCGCTCGGTGCTGTCTACGGTTGTTTTGCGCTCATATTCATGCTCGGCATATTTTTCTAATTGTTTTTGACCTTTGAGGTAATACTCCATTTGTTCGGCTGCGCTTGTATATCCTGCGCCCAACCAGCAATCATCATAATAAGATAAAAGTTCAGAAGGATCATTACTGTTGCGGTGATATTCTTCCAATGCGCGGTGAATAGACACACCCAATGAAGACGCCGCCACCAGCCCCTCTTTGCGCCCGTCAATGTATTTGTATTTATACAAAAGCGGACACTCTAAATAGGTCTTAATTTTGGAATAATTGAGCTCGTATACGTCGTGAATCATTTAGGCCGCCTTGTAGCGCAAAAAGTGCACCAACGTATCGCCGTATTTTTCCTGACGGAACATTTCTAATGTGTCGGGCACAGCAAAGGTTTCGGTTTTGTGTGTTTGCAAAACGATAATGCCTTTGGGCGCCAAGAGTTTGGCCTCGGCTACATTTTTTAAAGCGGGTTCGGACAGGGCTAACATTTTATTATTTTGGTCGCGGTACGGAGGCCCCATAAAAATAATGTCATAGCCCTCATTATCACTATAGGAAAGCAAAAAATCAAGCGGCTTTAAGATATCGGCCTTTACCACGCGCGCGCGGTCTTCAAACTCCAAATGCGCCAAATTGCGGTGAATGTTTTTAATGCAGGCGGGCTCGCGGTCCACGCTGACCACCCGCACCGCTCCGCGCGAGAGCGCTTCCATAGACACATTGCCCGTTCCCGCAAACAAATCCAGCCACATCGCGCCCGCCAAACGCGGGCGCAAGATGTCAAAAACCGATTGTTTGATACGGTCCGAAATGGGTTTCACGGGCAGATTTTTTGACACGGAAAAAATCCGCCGCCCCCGGGCTGTTCCGGCGATAATACGCATAATTTTCCTTACAGTTGTGCGATGCCTTCTTTAATCGCGTAGCGCACCAACTCGGCTTGTTTATGAATGTTGAGCTTTTTCATAATGTTATTGCGGTGCACGTGAATAGTATTCAAAGACAAATTAAAGTTCTTTGCAATTTGTTTGCTACTGTACCCCTCGGCAATCAGTTGCAGTACTTCTCTTTCTTTAGGCGTCAGACCTGTTACATCACGTTTGCGCGGACTGGTGCGACCTAAGAAACCTTGTACCACATATTTAGATACTTTGCTGCATAAATAAAAGCGTCCGCCCGATACTTCGCGGATAGCATCTACAATTTCATCGGCTGTAGAAACTTTGACGATAAATCCTTTAGCGCCTGCTTTGAGTGCTTTTTCCACAGACACCCGGTCGTCATACATACTGAGCATAACTACCTTGGCATCCGGTTTTATTTTCAGTAAGCGCTGGGTAGATTCTATTCCGTTTAAAATCGGCATAGAAATATCTACCACATACACATCAGCATCGTTTTTGGCGGCCCATGCCAACAATTCTTTGCCGTTGGAAATTTCCGCCACCACTTGCATATCTTTGCCTTTGCGCTCTAATACGGCGCGTACGCCGTCACGCACAATGGCGTGGTCATCAGCTAATACTACTTTTATACTCATCTTTGTATCTCCCCGTAAACGACTTTCGGACAAGTAACGGTAATTTGTGTGCCCTTGCCCGGTTCGCTTGTAATTGTAAATTTTCCGCCTAAATAGGCCACGCTGTCTTTCATAGATAATAGCCCAATATGCTCTATAGAGCGTTGCTCGGTTTGCACAAACCCGCAGCCGTTATCTTGAATCGTCAGCGTTACGTCTTGTGTACCCCGTTTAAACCGCACTTCCACCGCTGTAGCGTGAGCGTGCTTGAGAATGTTGTTTAGACTCTCCTGCACAACGCGATACAAGACTATTTTTACTTCGTCCGAAACAGCTGTGTCATCCGCCGTTTCTACTTCAAAACGATGTTTGAGCCCCCCGTAACGCGCGGCATTTTCCACCATATCGCGCATGGCATCTTCCAGCCCGACGGCTTCCAAATTCGGCGGCCGCATGCCTACCACAATGTTTTTAACCCGCTCAATGCTGTTTTTAATTTGTTTATCCAATGCCTCAATATCTTTAAGGGCTTGCGCTTGGTCTTGGCCTTTTACGCTTTCTTTGACCATACTTAAAAGCGAAGTCAAAATTACCGCCGATGAACCGATTTCATCATGTAGCGCAGAAGATAATTGACGGCGTTCTTCTTCTCGCGCCATCAAAAGCACTTGCGGAAAAGTACGGCGGCTGACTTCTTTTAAAAAATGTTCTTGCGAATAGGTATGTGCCCAATCGGTAATGTTTTTGACTAGCCCCAACACACTACCGATTTTACCTTCTTTGTCACGTAAAGGAATTAAAGTAGACTGGAAAAAGCAACTGTTCTGTTCGTTGCATGCGCTCCATTCGTAACTGACCACCTCGCCTTGGGCGGCTTTTTCATGCGCGGCCTGATGTACTTGATGCACCGGATCTACCGATACGGCACTTTGTGTACCTTTGGGTGTACCGAACAAAACAATTTGTTTCTGGCGGATATCGGCGATATAAACCAAATCATACCCTTCCACGCCTTCTTCCTTTACCGAGGATAAAGATCTATCTTCCCCCACAAAGCGTGCCAATTCGCCGCATTGTTGCGGGGTAGAGTAAATACAGGTTTTCTGTTTTTTCTTTTCCGCCATATAACACCTTTTTATATTAATTAGATTTTACTATTTTTTACCCCCATTTCCATACTACTTTTTTAAAAATAACAGGCAAGCACTTAAATGGATTAGATTTCCTGTCGGGCAGACGCCAAAGCAAGTTTGCTATAATTTAAATATGAAAGGGTTAAAAAATTTTCTGTCTTCCAAAGTGTTTATATGCTGCGCCCTATTGGGTCTGATACTCTGTGTTTTGGGCGGCGCGGTATTTATGCGCTATATTATTTCCGGCATTCCCCCCGTCTATGAAATGGAAGAATACACCCCCTCGCTCACCAGCAAAGTATTTGACCGTAACGGTAAACTGGTGCATGAATTTTCCATTGAAAAACGCAGTATGGTACCGCTTTCCGAAATCCCGGTGGATTTGCAAAACGGCGTGGTGGCCATGGAAGACCGCGACTTCTTTAAACACGTCGGTTTTTCCACCCGCGGTATTTTCCGTGCGCTGATGAACGATTTAGTAACCGGACGCGCTCAACAGGGCGGCTCTACCTTAACCCAACAACTTTCGCGCGGCGTATTTTTGACTCAGCAAAAAAAGATTATCCGCAAAATTCGCGAAATTATTTTGGCGGTGCAAATTGAATATAGTTTCAGTAAGCCCGAAATTTTGCAACTGTATCTCAATGAAATTTATTTAGGCAGTGGCGCGTACGGTGTAAAAGCCGCCGCCAAACGCTACTTCAATAAAGAATTGTCCGAACTGACTACCGGAGAGGCCGCTTTGCTGGTGGGCTTAATTCCTTCCCCGGGCAATTACAATCCGTTTGTCAATCCCGGTCGCGCGCGCGAACGGCGCAATTTGGTATTGCAAGTTATGCATGATCAGGGTTATATTTCCGATGAAGATTTGGCAAAAGCCAAAGCCGAACCTTTGCCCGAAAAAGAACCCACCGCACAGGGCGATAAACCCGGTTTGTATTTCATTGAACACATACGCCGCATTTTGGAGCCCAAATACGGCACGGAAACCTTGTGGAAAGGCGGGTTAAACATTTACACCACATTAGACATTGACCAACAAATCCAAGCCGAGCAAATAATGAATCAAAAATTACAGGAATTTGATATGGTCATCGCCAAAGGGCTCGGCATTGAAATTGACCCTAACGATGCGGAAGCCGATATCCGTAGCGCCACCGAAGAAGACGAAAACACAACCTCTACCGAGCGTGAAGATTATCCGCGCCTGCAAGGGGCTTTTATGGTACGCGATGTAAAAACCGGAGCCGTGCGGGTTATGGTCGGCGGACGCAGTTTTTCAGACAGTAAATTTAACCGCGTTACGCAAGCGCGCCGTCAGCCGGGTTCTTCTTTTAAACCGTATGTATGGATGGCCGCTTTGCAACAAGGTTACACGCCCGCCACTTTGGTCAAAGATTTGCCTACGATGTTTTACTTTGACGGACGCACATGGCATTCCTTTGATGAAAATGCGGATTTATATTCGCTGGATTTGGCGGCGCAATCCTTTATCGGCAGTAAAAATTTCAACGTATGGGTCCCGCAAAATTACGGCGGACGCAGTGATGGCTGGATTACGTTGCGCCGCGCGTTGGAAAAATCCAAAAATTTAGTGTCCGTAAATTTGATTGATGCCATTGGCCCGCGCAAAGTAATTGACGTCGCGCGCCAAGCCGGGCTGACTGCTCCGTTGCCGCGTGTCCCGGCGCTGGCGCTAGGGGTAAGTGTGATTAATATGGACGAACATTTAGCCGCACTTTCTACTTTTGCCAACGGGGGTATCCACACCGATAACTACTACATAGAAAAAGTAGAAGACAATAACGGCCGCCTTTTAGAAGAACATATCGGACAAGAGCGCGAGGCGTTTACCCCGCAAGACTCTTACCTGCTGATTAATATGATGAAAGGCGTAGTTCAGCGCGGTAGCGGTACGGCCGCCAACCGCTTGCGCCGCGCAATTGCCGGAAAAACAGGCACTACGCAAAGTCACCGCGATATGTGGTTTGTGGGCATGACGCCTTACACCGCCGCGGCCGCATGGATGGGATATGATGACGATACTTCCCAAGAGAAATACCATTGGACCGGTAGTACCACCGCACGTTGGTGGACAGATATTATGGAGCAGATTTTAAAAGACGAACCCAATGATGACTTTACTGTGCCGGAAGGAATTTCTTTCTCTTATATCAATCCCAACACGGGCAAACTGGCTACGCCTACCGACCCGAACAAATTTTTAGAAGCATTTAAGAAAGGTACCGAACCCACCAGTTTCTAACGAATCGGGTGCGGTCCTTGTTGTGATTTATGAAGCAGTTGTCCGGTAGTATTTCTTTTTTTCAAGGTCTGCCCAATGAAGGTGCGGAAGGATACTTTGCGGCCAAAAACTACTTAAATAAGAAAAAAAACATTGTTTATCTAACTGCCGCTATTCCCGAAGATTTTGCTAATGCCGTACACGAATTTGCTCCTAAAAACACACTGGTGCTTACTTTCCCGGAAATGCCGTCCGGACAAGCGGCCGCTTTGTACGAGTTATTGCACAGCAAGCACCCCTATGCGCTGGCCACCTCTTATTTAGCTTGGCAAACGCCTTTACCCGGTCCCGCGGAATTTTCCACCCGTACCTTAACGCTAAAACAGGGCGACACTTGCCGCCGCGGAGAATTATTGGATTTATTACAGTCGCTGGGTTACACGCGCGAGGATTACACAGAATTGCCCGGTCATTATGCGGTGCGCGGCAGTGTGGTAGATGTGTTCAGTCCGTCAAACGCTACTCCGGTACGCTTGTATTTTTCGGGCAATAAAATTTCCACCATCAGCACGTTTGATATTGATACGCAAAGTACTACCGCCTATTTGGACAAACTGGTCATTTTGCCGCTTACATGGGAAAATCTACCTGCCACGCTGGCAGATTATTTGCCGCAAGCGCAAGTCATTTTGTCTAATCCTGCATCGGATATAGATTTGAATTTATACCCCGGCGCGGCGGTTTTTTCCGCTACGCCTTTGCGGGGCGCTACCGATTGCAATTTCAAATCCAATATCGCTTTTCAAGCCAATTTTAAACTGTTAGACCAAGAGGTCGCTTCTTTGCAAGCGCAAGGTTTGTGCCCGGTTATTACCTGCTTAAACCGCGGCGAATTAGACCGCTTGTCCGAACTCATGCAGGAATATGAACATTTAAAAAAATTGCCCTTGCAAATTTCGCTACTGAGCCACGGATTTTATCAACTCCAAGACAAAATGTCTTATATTACATCGGGCGAAATCTTAAACCGCAAGTATTATGCATCTTCTCTACTTAAAAATTTTCATATAGAAAACGCACAAAAAGTACGTTTCAAAGACTTACGCCCCGGCGATTATATCGTGCACCAACATTACGGCATCGGCAAGTATTTGGGGCTTAAAATTTTGGAAGATGACAAAAACCCAACCGATTGCCTGCTTATTGAATTTCGCCGCAACAGCAAACTCTATGTACCCATGCAGGATTTCAAACTCGTACAAAAATACATCAGCGCGGGCGGCAAGGCGCCTTCGCTGTCCACCCTGGGCGGCGTGACGTGGAAAGAGGTTAAAAAACGTGTCAAAGAAGAGGCACAAAAAACCGCTAAAGAAATTTTAAAATTAGAAGCCCTGCGCCAAGCGACCGGCGGACAGGCCTTACCGGGCGATCCCAATTTAGAGCAGGAATTTGCCGACTCTTTCCCTTTTGTATTAACTGCCGGGCAAATCCAAGCCATAGAAGATGTATTGAACGATTTATCACAAGACCGCTCCATGGACCGCGTGCTGGTGGGCGATGTGGGTTTTGGCAAAACGGAAGTAGCGATGCGTGCGGCGTTGCATGCAGTAACGAGTGGCAAACAAGTCATGATGCTTGTGCCCACCACCATTTTGGCAGACCAGCATTACAAAACATTTACCAAACGTATGGCGGGGTTTCCGGTAAATATACAAATGCTTTGCCGCTTTCAAACCAAAAAAGAGCAAAAAGAGATCGTACGCCAAGTCAAAGACGGCGTATGTGATATTATTATCGGTACACATCGCTTGTTATCTAAAGACATTGCGTTTAAAGATTTAGGGCTTGTGATTATTGATGAGGAACACCGTTTTGGTGTGCGTCAAAAAGAAAAAATCAAAGCAAAAAGCGCCGGAGTGCATACTTTGATGTTAAGTGCCACACCCATTCCGCGCACACTAAATCAATCGCTTTCTGCCTTGCGCGATATTTCTATGATTGACACCCCGCCGCGCGGACGTACGCCGATTAAAACAGTCGTTACTCCGTGGAATAATGAACTCGCGCAAGCGGCTATCTTGCAGGAACTCGCCCGCGGTGGACAGATTTATTATGTATACAACAGCGTGCAAAGTATGGAAAGCCGCTATCTGTTTCTAAAAAAGCTCGTACCCGAAGCGCGTATTTGTATGGCACACGGACAAATGAAAGAAAGCGAACTGGAACAAACTCTGTGGGATTTCAATCAAGGGAAATATGATATTTTGCTGGCCTCTACCATTATTGAATCCGGCATAGACATCACCAACGCTAATACTTTAGTTGTGGAAAATGCGCAAAATTTCGGCTTAGCACAACTCTATCAATTGCGCGGGCGTATCGGCCGCGGCGATAAAAAAGCGTACTGCTACCTTTTCCACCCGGACTGGCTGTTTAAAAAGCCCGAGGATCACAACCCGTATGCCGAAGAATTAGCGTCCTTGCACGTCTCGCTCTCCAAAGAAAAAGACCCGACCGAAGAAGCCAAAAAACGCCTTTCGGCTCTTATGGAATTTAGCGAGCTCGGTAGCGGCTTTAAACTGGCCTTGCGCGATATGGAAATACGCGGCGCGGGTGAACTGTTAGGTGTCAAACAGCACGGTTACGCCAATGAAGTGGGCCTGAGCTTGTATTGTGATTTGGTCGCGGCGGAAGTGAAAAAATTAAAAGGCGAACCCGTCCGGCGCGACATACGCGCTACTATCAGTTTACCGTTGGCCGCTTATATTCCGCCGGACTATTTGCCCGATGACAGCGAACGCTTAAAGTATTATAAAGAATTAATGAGCGCAGACGAAACCCGCGCAAAGCAGTTGCTTGCCAAATTGCAGGATTTTGCCGGCCCTATTCCCCCCGAACTCACAAACTTAAACCGCATTTTGCAACTGGCTCGCCGGGCAGGACAACTTAAAATGTACCGTGTACAATACATCGCCCCAGCGGTGGAAGTATTTTTCACGCATGATTTTCACATGCCGCCCGATTTTCCGGCCCAACTCTTTAAACAATACAGTACACGGGCACAATTTATTAAATCCCGTCACGGCGACGGTATCCGCATCACCTTGCCGCCACAAGCCGATCCCACCCGGCAAGCTGAGCAAATAATTAGCTTTTTTGAACATATCCTAGTATCTTAAATGGTATAGTATAAGTAATGAAACAGTTTTGGATTTCTTTTCTATGTTTAGCGTGTTTGGCTGCGTGCAATAAACCGCAACCGGCCGATCCGTTGGCTGAAGTAGACTTTGACCAACCCGCGCCTACCGTTCCCGCACAGGACCAATCTCAAGAGGTTTGGGTCGCGCAGGTGGGCCCGGAGTATATTACCCGTGCACAACTGGATGAAATTTTGGAAACTTTGGACCCGCAGGACCGTGCTTTTGCCCAAACGCCCATCGGGCAACGTAATTTTATACAACTGTTGGTCCGCGAAAAATTGGCCACCCTGGACGCTAAAGAAAAAGAATTGGATAAATCCGAACAGTATTTAGACGCATTGGAAGACAAACGCGCCCAGCTGACCGAAATTTACCAAAACTATGCCCGTCAATTACTGCTGCGCATGTGGGACAATCACCAACATGAGCAAGAAGCGCTCAAGATAACCGACAGCGAAATTGAAACCTATTTCAAAAAATATCCCTATGAAATGACGATCAGACAAATCATCATCGCCGATGCGCAAACTGCGGAAACCATTTTGCGTGAACTCAAACACAAAAAGAACCGCTGGAAAGAATTAGAGCGCCAATACTCCGTCGCACCGGAGCGCAGCCGCGGCAAGGAGCTTTCGTTTATGCCGGGCGAATTTATCCCGGAACTGGAAGTAGTGGCGGCCAATTCCCCGGTGGGCAGCGTACAAGGATTTGTCAAAACCTCGCAAGGATTTCATATAATTATGAAAACGGGTGAGCGGCGCCTTTCGTTAAAAGATGCTTCCCCCCGTATCCGCACCATTTTGGAAAACCAAAAGCGTGATGCGGCGTTAGATGCTTTGCAAAATAAATATAAGGTGGTAATTTATGAACAAAATGACTAAATTTATCTTGCCCGTTATCGGGCTCTGTCTGGCTATTACAGCGCAGGCAAAAGTAATGGAATCTTCCGTTGCTACCGTCAACGGACAGCCGATATTGGCTACCGACTATGACCAAATGTATGATGCGGTCATTGAACAATATCAGGCCACCGCGCCGCAGGCCTTACAACAACCCTTTGCCAAAGATTTAATCGGCAAACAGGTGCTTAAAGAATTAATTTCCAAACAACTGCTTTCTCAAGCGGCCAAAGAAGCCAAAGTACAGGTAAAGGATTCGGAACTAGAAGAAGCGCTCAATCAAATCAAAACCCGCTTTGCCATAGATGCCAACGGCCAACCCGACCCCAAAGGCGCCGATAAACGCTTTACCGAGGAACTTAAAAAACAACACCTCACGCTGGCTGCTTACAAAGAAAAACTCAAAAAAGATTTGGCTGTCAAAAAACTTTTGGAAACGCAAATCCAATCCACCGTTAAACCCGTGGAAGAAGCGGACGTAAAAGCATTGTATGCCGACATTGAAGCCGTGATGAAAAATGACACCAAAGCCCTTAAAAAATTGGAAAAAGAAAATCCGGCCCGCTTTCGTGAAGCACAACTGATTGCCACCAAATTAACGCAATTAACCGCCGAACAAGTGCGCGTAGGACATATTTATTTGGCTGTTACCAAAGATATGCCTGCGGCCGAAGTGAAGAAAAAAGAAGAACTGGCCAAACAAATTAAAAAAGAATTGGACGGCGGGGCTGATTTTTCTGCCGAAGTCAAAAAATACACAGAAGACAAAACCGCTTTGGCCAGCGGCGGCGATATGATTTTAATTAAAGGCATTGCACCCAAAGAAATTGATGCCGCGGCTTTCTCTTTGCCCGTCGGAAAAGTCAGCGCGCCGATTAAAACCGAACTCGGTTGGCACATCTTAAAAATCAAAGAAAAACGCGCCAAACAAGAAATTACTTATGAAATCATTGCGCAAGATTTAGCCCAGTATTTGGCGCAACAGCGCATTGAGCTGGCCATGATGGATTATGTTAACGGCTTGGCTGACAAAGCCGACATCAAAGTCACCAAAAAATTTGACGTAGATGCCGAAATTGAAAAAGCCGCCGCCTTACGCGCGGCCGAAGAAGCCAAAAAAGAAGCTGAAAAAGCTGCTAAATAAATTTAGTATCAAAAGTAAGGCGGCCTGATTAGGCCGCCTTTGTATTTTATGCTAAAGCCACTTATTTTTATCACCACCGGAGATCCGTGCGGCATCGGCCCGGAAGTAACCGTCAAGGCCTTGCGCAGTGCGCAGGTGCAACGCACTTGTCTGCCCGTCATCATCGGCGAGCCGGATAGTTTGCGCGCGGCCGGGTGGAGTGAAAAACTTTCCGCTTTGATTCCCGTAGAATCTTTGCGCGCTAAACCCGCGCGCATTGGACCGAGCGCGTGGGGTGGTGAAATCTCTTTTAAGGCCTTGCAACTTGCCTGCAAACTGGCCGCACAGCATCGCGCCGCCGTTGTAACCGCACCCATTTCCAAACAAAGCTGGAACTTGGCAGGCGTGCCT
>JAGCKY010000087.1 GCA_017647245.1 Elusimicrobiaceae bacterium | reverse complement strand
ATGGTTTGCTACATTAACGGCGAAAAAAATCACGAGCATTACCGCCGCTTTAAGATTAAATCCAAACTGCCCGCGCGCGGCGGCAGTGATTTTACCATGATGCAGGAAAGTGTGTTTCGCCGCTTGCGCCAAATCAAGCGCGACCCTACGCAAAAACCCGATTTGTTTTTATTAGACGGCGGCAAGGCGCAAATTACCGCCGCACTAAATGCGTGCGAAAAAGCCGGGCTCTATATTCCGATGATTTCACTGGCGGAAACGCACGAGGGCATTTATGTACCGGGGCAAGATAAAAGTATTAAATTGCCACTGGGCGACCCCGCTCTTAATTTACTGATGGAAATACGCGACGAAGTGCACCGTTTTGCCGTTACTTATCACCGCAAATTGCGTGATAAGGCCACATTGTCTAATGAGGGACACAAATAATTACTTAAATTTCCACCTATCATAGCCACTTGTCCAGGTCTCCTTGTCTCCACCTGTCACACTACGACAGAAAGCCGCTAATTTATCATTATCTTTTTTAGCGGAACAATATCTCTGACCGGTTGTGGGAATAATTCCATATCCAATACCAGCAAAACCAGCTTGACACCAGACATAGGAAAAATTTTTTTGCAAAGCTTCTTCATTATCAGTGCTTGTTGATGCCCCCAGAAAACACTTAATCTCTTTTGTGCTTCTTACCCCGTATACTTTTCCAGTTGAAGTAGTAAAAAGATTTTCAACGACTGGAACGTCAATATCTAATTCATTAAAATCTATACTATATTGTCCATTAGCCAAATAATAAGCCTGCTCCGCCTGCCAAATAGCCGAGGCTAATACTTGCGATTGGGCATATCCTGCCCGCATTACCGCTCTTTGATATTGCGGCAGAGCAATAGCCGCCAAGATACCGATGATTAAAACTACAACTAACAACTCTATAAGCGTAAATGCTTTTTTGTTCATAATGCTTTCTCCTTTAATCCGTCATCCCGGACATGGATCCGGGATCCAGCGTTGTTCATAAAGGAAAAACAACTCTATAAACAGCCCTGGATTGCGGGTCCACGCCCGCAATGACGACTTTAAATGATTCCCAACCCTCAAATCATACCAAAAAAAAAAAAACAAGTCAAGGGGTATTTTTATTCAAACAAAACACGGCTACAACTATATCCCGCACAGAAACACTGCGGGATGACGACGATTTTTGGAAAATTGTTGAGCAGAAAAAGGACAGGGCGAAAAAGATTTTACGTCCTTTCCGCCCTGCCGTAATCGTTTCAACTGAAGAAGTCGTTTTATTTGAATGACGTCTGACCCGTCTTCTGTTGCAGATAACCCTTCAACCCGGACGGATCGCTGGAGTGTATCATCGCTTCCGCAAACGTGATGCGTTTTTGGATATACAAGTCACCTAACGTCTGGTTCATGGTCACCATACCTTGACTGGCGCTGGTCTGCATGGTGCTCATAATCTGCTCGGCTTTCGCGTCGCGGATTAAGTTACGCACGGCGGAGTTGGCAATCAATACTTCGGCCGCCATCACACGTCTGCCGTCAGTACCTTGCAAGAGCTGTTGGGAAATAATGGCTTCCAACACGAAGGACAATTGCGTGCGGACCTGCGGCTGTTGGTTAGCCGGGAACACGTCAATAATACGGTTGATAGATTGAATAGCGTCGTTGGTGTGCAAGGTGGCAAACACCAAGTGACCCGTTTCGGCCAAAGTCAAACATGCTTCAATGGTTTCAATATCGCGCAACTCGCCTACCAGAATGATATCCGGGTCTTCACGCAAGAAGTGTTTTAAGGCGTTTTGGAACGATTTGGTATCACAGCCTACTTCACGCTGATTGACTACACTGCGTTTGTGGGGATGCACGAATTCGATAGGATCTTCTACCGTGATGATGTGGTTACTTTCGTGCATATTTAAATAGTTAATCATGCTGGCCAGTGAGGTAGATTTACCCGAACCCGTAGCACCGGTTACCAAAATCAAACCTTTTTCCAGTTTCATCAAGTTGTATATCACAGCCGGCAAACCCAATTCCTCAAAGCTTTTAAATTCATTGGGAATGGAACGAAGCGCCGCGGCCACACAACCCTTTTGTTTATAGACGTTTACACGAAGACGGCCTAAACTTTTGATACCGAACGAAAAATCCGACTCCAAAGTTTCTTCAAATTGTTGTTTTTGCTCGTCGGTCATGATGGAGTAAATCAAGCGCTGGGCCACTTCGGGCGTAAGCGGTTCGTACTGACCCAACTGATATAATTTACCTTGCACGCGTAGCACGGGCGGCACGCCGACCGTCAAGTGAATATCGGACGCGTTGTTCTTTTTCATGATTTGGAACAAGTCGTCCATGATAATGGTTTTATATTTTGTTTCCGGTGCGTTTTTTTGTTCGTTCTCTGCCATAAACCCTCACTTAATGTAACTATTTAATTTTTCCCACTAAATCTAGTGTAATATTATTGAGCGCGCCCGTCAATTTCTTTTTGGCTGTATCGGCCTGAAAGATATAAACAATCGGCTCTTGCCGCGTTTTAGATAAGCGGTATTTCACGACGTACACATTGCGATGCAGTGGCTCTGCGGACCAATCCGCACTGTAGCCGCTGGCTAATTGTTGCGCGTAATGGCGGTTTAAATAATCGGCCACCGTGCCGCGCTGATTATCCAACACATAATTTTGCACAATTTCCTGCGCTTGTTCTTCCGGTGTTTTGACCGCTACCGCGGCCGGCTCTACAGCCGTTCTTGCCGCCGCAGGCATTGCCGCAACCGTTTGCGTAGTGGTGGATTTAGAAGAAATGACATTTTTTTCTTCATTCCACGCAAAAAGCAGTCCTCCCACAAGTACAAATATAGCCGCTACTACTAACCATACTCCCTTCATAGTAGACGTTTCCGGCTCTGCAGCTGTCGCCGGCGTAACGACCCGGCCTTGCTCAAAAGCGGATAGTTCTTTCGGTTCATCTTTTGCTTCAATCCGTTTAATCGGCTCAGCCAATTCTTCTACAGCATTGTCTACTTTCAAAGAGCCGTCTAAAATAGTGGAAACCGTTTCGTCGGTTGGGTCATCTGCTTGCGCCGCTACTACCAAAGCGGGATCGGTTGTTGCCGCGGACGCGGCAGGATTCTCCTCATTTTCGACGGCAGATAAATTGATTTCGGGTTTTTTTTCAGCGGTGCTTTCTTGTTGCAATTGCGCTTGTGTGGCGGCGTCTTTTTCTTCGGGTGTAGCATTACTGGCAACAGAAGAAAAAGTTTCCGTCGGCGCAATCAGATTTTGTGCAAAAGTATCTTGCGGGATATCTTCTTTTTTAGCCGGGACAAGAACAGCATCCGAGTCCGTTTTTTCAAATTGTTTTTCAATCGCGCGGGCTAAATTCATATCGGAACTGGCCTTTGGGTCCGGGATTCCTAAAATGTTACCTAAATCCCCACTGCGAATAGAATTAAAATACTCCTCAATCGGATTGGGACTGGCAGAAACCAATTGTGCCACCACTTCTTCGCGCGTGGCGGGAATGTTGGCCTCTTGCACGGCAACAGACGTTTCGGCTGGAGCTGTCGCACGGGGCGCACGCAACAGCAAAGACGAAATTTGCATTTTGTCTTCTGTTGGATCGGAAAACATTTCTTGCTCGGCTTGCGTGAGCGAAATGGCAGGTTCTGTGTTTAATTCTTCTTCCGCCATTTTTTCGGAAGATTTATCTTCTACAGTTTTCCATTGTTCCACCGAATGGCGCATTTCAGAGGGAAATTCTTCCTCCTCCGGGCAATCAGCCGCAATGGGCTCGGGCGGTTGCAAACCAAATTCGTCGTATAAATACGCTTCTTTCCAAAACACTTCTTCTTCACTGTGTTCTTCGGGGCAGACCAAACTGTGGCCGTCAAATCCCTTCTTGGTCAGCAGTTCATCTGCCAAGAAAGGTCCCACCACATCGCCGCCTTCAAACAAACAGTATTTCATGTGTTTTTATTTGCAGTATTGCAGGGCTTTTTCCAGCCGTTTGACAACGGTGTCTTTGCCCATATATTCTAACATCTTGAACAGCGTAGGTCCATGGGTGCGGCCCGAAACCGCCACACGTACCGGGTGAAAAACTTGTCCGGCTTTATAGCCGTTGGCTTTGGCAAAGTTGCGCGCCGCCGCCTCTAAATTCGCTTCGGTAAACTCCGCCAACTCACTGTATGTTTTAATCATACCTTCCAAAACCGCTTTGGCTTCCGGTTTACCAAATACTTTATCCAGTGCTTCTTGTTCACACACAGGGTCTTCAAAGAAAAAACGAATTAAATCCGGGATTTCGGTTAAAAGTTTATATTTTTCCTGCTCTAAACCGACGATATTTTCCAATTGTGTGCGCGATACTTTGCTAATATCAATACCCGCTTTTTCAATAAACGGTAAAGCGTAATCGGTCAAAGTGGCAATGGGCGTTTGACGGATATATTCGCCGTTCATCCAATTTAATTTTTCCGGATCCATAACAGCCGGGCTGGGCTGGCAACCGGCAATATCAAATTTTTCTTCTAATTCACCGGGGGCAAAAATCTGCT
>JAGCKY010000086.1 GCA_017647245.1 Elusimicrobiaceae bacterium | reverse complement strand
CTTTATCTTCGCGGATATGCAGTTGTACTTGCGTATTGGTATTGCGTACGGTATATCCCGCCGCAAAACCCATCAGCGCCAACCCCGGCACAATCCACCAGAAAAAATGCCGCAACATAAAAAAGAAATCGGCTTGATGCGGTCCTTGCGCCAGTTGATTGTGAATAATCAGCCCCAGCGGCTCGGCCAACGGCATCAGTAAAGCACCCAGTCCGATTGCATAGCAGGCATAGACGGTCACTTTGAGCGTTTGTTCACGCTCTAAATTGACCACCTGCAACACTTCGGCCAGCACCAGCGCGGCTACGGTTACGCTAAAAACACTGCTGCTAAGCCCCAGTAAAAATACTAAAATTGCAAAGCTGTGTTTCGGCTCAAAATACCGAAACAATACAAAAAGCATACGGAAAATATAGCGCGAATAATAATTGAAAATCACGCTCACCACCAGCACAATAAACGCCACATTGACCGGCGCATTAAACGTCTGATAAATAAAATCTTTATTCCATCCACCCGCTACCGTTACCGCGGCTACGCCGATGATTAACAAAAAAATCTCCAAATGGTTCTCCACCCATTTGGACACCAACGGCCAAATCAGCAAATTGAGCACAATTACAGCCAGTAAAATTTTAGTTAGAAGCGAGATTTCCATACTCATATTTTACTAAAAAGCACCCACACACTTATGAAAAATTTAAGTGTATTTTGCTAAAATATAAAGGAAGTAAATTTTACATTTGGGAGAAACTCATGAAAAAAGTATTAATTACTTTATGTGCATTGGCCGCCGCAAGCGTTGCCTTTGCCGTAGAAACCTGCGACTGCCAACCCGGCAACGCCGCCTGCTACATCAGCTGTGTGCAAACCAAAGTAGCCGCCGCCCGTGAACAAGCGGTCACTTTGAAAAAAACCGAAGTAGATGTCATTACCGTTGCCCCGGCAACAAAACAACAACTCAAAGATGCCGCTAAAGCCAACAAAGAAGAAGCCAAAGAAGCTTTAGCCGCTACTAAAAATGATTTGAAAACAGCCGCTAAAAATGAAAAAGAAGCTTTGAAAGAACTCAAAGAAGCTCAAAAAAATACTCTTAAACAAGAAGTAAAAGATCAAAAAGCGGCTTTGCAAGATAAAAAAGAACAAGCCGCCAACAAAGTAGCTGCCGCTAAAGCCGACGCGCAAGCTCAAATCCAAGCCGCGCAGGAAAAAGTAGCCGCCGCTAAGGCCGCTGTCAAAGAAGCTTCCAGCAAGGACGAAAAAGAAGCTGCCAAAGCCAAATTGCAACAGGCCAAAGATGCGTTGAAAGCCAAAGAAGCGGAAGTTAAACAAAACGTGAAAAACACGAAAACCGACGCCAAAGCCGAACTGGCCGCCTGGAAAGAATTAATGAAATAAGTTATTTAAGTTGTGTAATTTTACCCCGCCTGATATCAATACAGGTGGGGTTTTTTATTGATAAGTTCTATAAATGTCCGTTCCAGCCGAAGATCCATTGCCGAACTCTCCTGTTTCGGTTTTACATACCTGATGTCTGATATCCGTTGTACCGCTGGAATTAATTACCACACATTTACGTCCGCCGGGTAAATAGGAAGAATGTAATAAATAGATTTCATACATCAATTGATCTTTGGTGTTTTTGCAAGCGACTTTTGATAGCACAGCATTAAGTCCAATACTACAGGAACCCCAATCCAGATTATCGGGAATCACCCCCAAATTCGCTAAATTTTTTTCATACTTTCCGTTTGCTAAATAGAATAATTCTTCGGCCTCTGCTATACTTCGGGTAATGGCTTTCAAATTAGTATACCGGCTTTTCATAACCGCTACTTGATACTGTGGCAAAGCTACTGCCGCCAGAATGCCGATAATTAATACCACTACTAACAGCTCTATAAGCGTAAATGCGTGGTTTTTCATACTATCTCCTTTTTTAAAATATCCTTCCTAAACATTATATCATACCAAAAAAAAAAAAACAAGTTGCCCCCCACCTCCGCTTCCCGGCCAAATACCGCCCGCACCGTCTTTGCGTCAGAACTGCTATAATAAAGTTATGGAAATTGTATCAACCAGCGTATCCGTTGCGATGTGGATTGCCTTTTGGGTGGTGGTATTGGCGGCCTTGTTTGTAGATTTGGCCGTGCTCAATAAACACCACGGCCACGTGTCGGTCAAAGAGGCCGCGGTCATGGTATGCGCGTGGGTGTCTTTGGCTGTTTTATTCGGCGGAGCGATTTGGCTGTTTGAAGGGCCCAATCACGCGCTGGAATTTTACACGGGGTATCTGTTGGAGTACTCACTTTCCGTGGACAATATGTTTGTCTTCATTATGATTTTCAGCTATTTTGCCGTGCCGCATGAACTGCAACCCAAGGTGCTTTTATGGGGAATTTTAGGCGCGGTGGCAATGCGTTTTATTTTCATTTTTATCGGCGTAAAATTATTGGCGGCCTTTGCGTGGATGATTTATGTGTTTGGCGCGCTGTTGATTTTTACCGCGCTGAAAATGCTGTTGCAAAAAGAAGATGAAAAAGCCGACCCGGGCAAATCGTGGGTTCTACGCGTATTTAAAAAAGTTATGCCGATTAAAACCGATTATCACGGTGAAAACTTTTTTGTTAGAGAAACAAACAAATGGTTTGCCACTCCTTTATTTGCTGCGCTACTGGTCATTGAAATGTCCGATGTGGTCTTTGCCGCCGACTCTATCCCGGCGGTATTGGGCATTACGCAAGATACCTTTTTGGTATATTCTTCTAACATTTTTGCCATTATCGGCTTGCGCTCTTTGTACTTTTTACTAAACGGTATGGCGGACAAATTCCCCTATCTCAAATACGGCATTTCTGTAATTCTGCTGTTTGTGGGCGTTAAAATGTTGGCATCGCATTACATACATATTCCCGTGTTACTCTCGCTGGGAATTATTGTAGCGATTTTGGCTTTGGCAATCCTAGCCAGCCGTGTTTTTCCCCCAAAACAAGAAACAGTTTGATAGACAAAACGCTTCAGATTTACTACAATATAAGGGTACAATTTAATTTATCATAAGGAAGGAATTTATGGCGTATAAATGTGCTATTTGTGGTAAAGGCCCCGTGTCCGGCGGTTCTTACAGCCACTCTAACTTGAGAACAAAACGTACTTTCAGCCCCAACCTACAAAAACAAAAAGTAGTGTTGAATGGCAAAACGCAGACTGCCTATGTGTGCACCAATTGCATCAAAAGCGGTCTGGCCAAAAGACCGGCCAAATAAGCCGGTTCAGTAGCAGTTTTTGTTTTGACCCGTCAGCCCGCGTAAGGCCAGTCCTGCGCGGGCTTTGTTTAATATGGGGAATTACGCATGATACTTGCTAAAAAATGGGTTTGGGTATTGTTGTTGCTGACGCCTTTGGCACTCGGCGCGCAAGAGATTACCGAAGAAATTGACGCCAACGGTCCGTGGATGATTTGCGACGTAGCCGTCAGCGGGCTTAAAAACATCAGCAAACGTACCGTCACCAAAGCCGCCCATTCCAAAAAAGGCCAATTTTACGACCGCTACACCATCAACGAAGATATTCAAGACGTTTCTGCCTTGGGTAACTTTGACAGCGTGCAAGTGGACATTTCCCCTATCAAAGGTACCCGCAAAGATGAACAAGGCACGGCTCAACCTTGTCACCGCATTACTTACCTTGTAGAAGAAAAACCCATTTTTGACCGTATCATTTACCAAGGCCGCAAAAAACTGGTCAAAAACGCCATCACTTCGGCCATGACCTTAAAAGTCAAAGACCCGTTCAATGAAGGCAAACTGATTTCCGATTTGGACCGTATCAAAGCAAAATACGCCGAAAAGGGATACATCAATGCCCAAGTCAGCTATGAATTAATCCCCGATGATAAATTAAAAATTGTTACCGTTAAACTCATTATAGATGAGGGCGTACGTGTGCGCGTGGCCGCGTTGAATTTAGAAGGCGCTACCAACGAAAGCCCGTTACCCGCCCGTAAAATTATTAAAAAAGCTTCCAACCGCCCCGGCAAAGTATTCAAACCCCAAAATTTGCAAAAAGACTGGGTCAAGATGATGTTGTACGGACGTAACAAAGGGTATGCCGATTTTAATTTAACAGAGCCCAAAGTAGATTTCAACGCGGAAAAAACCGAAGTTTCTTTGTCTTACAATCTAACCGAAGGGGAAAAGGTAGATTTCGGACAAATCACCTTTGAAGGCAATAATGTGTTCACTCCCAAAGAACTAAAAGAACACACCTATGTGCGCACCGGCCATTTATACAATCAAAAAGATTTTGATGATACCATTGCCGCTATCCAACAGCAGTACGCTAATAAAGGTTATTTGCAAGTGCGTATTGACCCAAAGCGCACCATTACCGACGGAAAATTAAACATTAATTACGATATTACCGAAGGACATGTATTTTTCATTGACCACATAGATGTCACCGGTTATGAGAAAACAAAAAAGTATGTGTTCACGCGTGAAATCTCCATTAAACCGGGTGATTTGTACGATGCGCAAAAAATACAGCGCAGCCAAACCCGTATCTTGAATTTAGGGTTTATTAACGACGTGCAAATTGGCATTCAACCCACCGCAGACCCGCAAAAAGTAGACTTGGATTTTAATGTGGTAGAGGGCCGCCCGGGTATGTTTACCGCCGGACTTGCCATGAGCTCTATGGACGGCTTGTACGGTGAAGTATCTATCAATCACTTAAATCTTTTCGGTCGGGCGCAACGGCTGTCTTTACGCACTTTATTCGGTAAAGAAATTTTGGATTATACCCTCTCTTGGTCTACCCCGTGGATTTACGACAAACCCACTTCTTTGGGCGTAGATTTATTTAATACCCGCCGCTACCGTTCTTTTGCTACCGACAACCAAGCTTATACCGAAAAACGTATCGGCGGACGCTTGCGCATCGGTCCGCGCTTTAACGATGATATCTATCAATTGACCTTTAGTTACGCCTTTGAAAACATTAACATCTATGATATCTCGGACGCTTTTAAACCGCCTATTGCAAATCCCGGCGACCCGAACTATATTGCAGAGGGCGATACCAATATGTCCACTTTAGGTGTTGATTTTGCCATTGATACCCGCGATAATATGTGGGATCCCACCTCGGGTTGGCGCAACTCCTTGGGTGTTTCTTTGGCCGGCGGTCCGGTGGGCGGTGATTTGGATTTGTGGTATTTAAATGCCCGCTCTATTTTCAATTATACCATGCTCAATATAGGCGGCAATTATCCGATCGTATTTGTGCTGTCTAATAAAATCGGATCCGTCCGCTCTTATGGTCGCACCGACGAAGTGCCTTCTTATGAAAAATTCTTCTTGGGCGGCGCGGATACCATTCGCGGTTATGAACGTGCCGGAGAAGTCGGCCCGCTTTACGGCGGTACTACCTATTACGTGATGAATGCCGAATTGCGTTTCCCGTTAGCACGTGAAGGGCGGCGCAATATGGCCCAATTTGCCCTGTTCTTTGATTTAGGAAACTCTTGGAACAGTGCCTCTGATTTGGATTTCAGTTTAGGTCCCAATGAAAACCAGTTTAAAGCAGGCGTCGGCGCCGGGTTACGCTTTACCACGCCGTCCTTGCCGATTCGCATTGACTGGGGTTATGGTCTCAATCACAAGCAAAATGAGGACCGGTCTCACTTTTACTTTAACATCTCTAATATGCTGTGAGGAGAGATATGAAGCGTTTTGGATGTTTGGCGATTTGTTTGCTCGGAGCGTGGGTACTGGCCGCACAGGAAGTGACCGAACTCACGCCGCAGGAACTCTCTGTCATTGAAGCCATTAAAGCCCAAAACCGCGACCCGCAACCCTCCGCCATTCCGTCCGTACCCAAAGACCCGATGCAAGCACCGCCGCACGCGGTTAATCCGCAAGCGGCCGATAATGATATTCGGCTTTCCGAACACGCCAAACAACAAGCGTGGCAAGAACAAGAGTCGTCAGCTCCGCAGACTGAAGAGCAACCCGAACCACCCGCCGACGGTAAATGTCTGACAGTCGCTTTTATTGACATTGACGTTGCCTTTAACGAACATCCCCGCACCCAAGCGGTCAAAAAACAAATTGATACCAAAATCAAATCCAAACAACGTGAAGTACAAAACGCCAAAGACATCATTGAAGCTTTGCAAGCGGAAAACAATTTGCTTGCCCGGCAATTGGCTGATTTAAAACCGTTTTATGCGCGCATTGTAACCGACCAACCGCTAGGCCCTAAAGTACCCGAAAGCGCCGATTCTTTGGTACTTGTTAACACGTTAAACCGTCTGAGTTTTGCCGGATGTGAGGTGTTATCGGCCAGTCCGCTTAATACGCCCGCCCAACTGGAAGAAGTGACCGCACGTATCAGCACCAATAAAAAAATTATTGCAGAGCGCAGCTTTTTTATTGATAATTATAAGTATCAGACGCGCGAAGAAATTTTAAAACTGGAACAAGAAGAAGTCAAAGCGATTTTGCAGGACATTTATGCAGAAATTAAATCTTTTGCCAAAAAGCGCAATATCGGCGCGATTGTACGCAAAGATGAAATTCTGTACGGACAAAAACCCGTCAATGTGACGCAGGATTTTGTCAGCAGACTCAAAAAATCAAAGAAATACCGCAAGAAATAGGAGACTTTATGAAACTCACCCTCAAAGAAATTGCCGTCATTACCGGGACCGAACTGGCCGGAGACGAAAATTTTGTCATTGAACAAATCTGCGATTTAACTTCTCCGCAACCCAACGGCATTTGCTATTTAGTCAGTTTAGAAAAAGTGGCCGTACCGCCGGGATTTACCACAGGCGCTATCATCCTGCCGCTGGAAGCCAAAGGAAAAGAACTGCCCATTAAAACCAATGTTTTATACGCACAAAAACCCGAGTGGGCCTTTAATTTGCTTGTGCAATACTGGGATAAACAAAATCTCAAATATACCCCCGGGATTCACCCGACTGCCGTTATCAGCCCCTCTGCCAAGCTGGGCGCAAACGTATCGGTGGGTGCGTACAGCGTCATTGAAGATGATGTAACTATCGGCGATAATACGGTCATTTTCCCGCAAGTTTATATCGGCAAGCGTACCCAAATCGGTGCGGATTGTATTTTGTATCCGCAGGTAGTGGTGCGTGAGGAATGTGTCCTAAAAAATCACGTCATTTTACAACCGGGTGTAAAAATCGGAAATGACGGTTTCGGTTTTATGTTTCACGAAGGCAAACACCACAAAATACCGCAAATCGGTAATGTCATTATTGAAGATGATGTGGAAATTCAAGCCAATAGCTGTGTAGACCGCGCCAAATTGGCCCATACCGTTGTCGGCGCCAATACAAAGGTAGACAATTTGGTCCAAATTGCGCATAATGTAAAGGTAGGGCAAGGCAGTATCCTGTGTTCGCAAGTAGGCATAGCCGGCACTACCACTATTGGTAACGGCGTCATTGCCGCAGGTCAAGTAGGTATTGTGGGTCATTTGAAAATCGGTGACGGGGTCATTTTGGGCGCTCAATCCGGCGTAACCAATGATATCCCGGCAGGACAGTCTTATTTCGGCTCTCCGGCTCGCCCGATGAAAGAAACGCTTAAAATTATGGCCATTGAAAGCAAATTACCCGAACTTTATAAAGAACTTAAAGTGATTAAAAAAGCGGTAGAGAAATAATATGCGAAAGACTCTTTGTAATTCTGTTTCCGTTACCGGCGTAGGCATTCACACCGGTGAAAAAGCAAGGCTGACTTTTCATCCCGCACAGGACGGTATTTCTTTTATTCGCACGGATATAAAAAATTCCTTACCTATCCCCGCGGATCTGGCCCATGTGGGTTCTACCTTGCGCGGTACCAATCTTAAAAACGATACCGCCGAAGTATGGACCGTGGAACATGTATTATCTGCTTTGCATGCGCTGGGTATTACAGACGTGCGGGTGGAAATGGACGGCCCGGAGCCGCCCATTATGGACGGGTCTTCTGTGATGTTTACCGACAAACTACAGGCCGCCGGACTAAAAGAATTAAGCGAAGAAGAACCCTCTCTCACCGTTAAATACCCTGTAACTTATTCCTGCGGACTGATTGCCTATTCAGCTGAACCGGCCGATAAACTAACTATCACTTTTGTCTATGAACACAAGCACCCGCTGGTGGGCCGTCAAGAATATACCTTAGATTTTACTACCGAAAATTACCTAACGCAAATTGCCCCGGCACGCACTTTCGGATTTGAAGAAGAACTGGCTTTTTTGAAAGCGCACGGACTGGCCAAAGGGGGCAGTTTGGACAATGCAGTTGTCGTCGGTAAAAACGAGTACTTAAATGAGCTCCGTTTTGATAATGAACTTGTGCGTCACAAGATACTGGATTTAGTAGGGGATTTGCGGTTAATCGGTAAACGGTTGCCGCCGCTTAAAATTGTCTGCCGCATGGGTGGACACAAACACAATGTATTATTTGGCAAACTCTTACTTGCCAATTCGGGGGATAAATGAGCACGAAGCAATCATCTTTAAAATCCATGTTGGCCTTGCCTGTTTTGCGGGTAATGGATAAGCAGGAAATTGAACACAACATTCCGCACCGCGACCCGTTTCTATTGGTAGACGAAGTGCATATTGTGGAAGAGCGCAAGGCCTGTATCGGTATCAAAAAAGTAACGGGAAAAGAGTATTTTTTCAAAGGGCATTTCCCGCAAAAACCGATTATGCCCGGCGTATTAGTGTTGGAAAGTATTGCGCAGGCGTTCGGTGCCGCAGCTATCTCTTTTGTATCCAATGGCAATCAGTTGCCTTTATTTTTAGGGGTAGAAGAAGCAAAATTTAGGGGGATGGTTGTACCGGGGGACACTTTACAAATGCCGGTGCGGATTTTACGTCTTGGCAAGCTCTCGCGCATTTACGCGGAAGCGTACGTCAATGACAAACTCTGCACGCAGGCGCAACTGACGTTCATCCTAGGAGATAACTTACATGTCTGAAACAAACATTCATCCTACGGCCATTATTGCACCGGATGCACAAATAGATCCGTCTACGCATATTGGTCCCTATACCATCATTGGGCCGCACGTAACAATCGGCAAAAATAACCATATCGGTCCTTTTTGTCTGATTGAAAATACGGTCATGGGCGATGGCAATGAACTGATTGGCCATGCTACCATTGGCGTCAAACCGCAGGATTTGTCTTATGACGACTCCATGCAAAGTATGGTACACCTCGGCAATGGAAACAAAATCCGCGAGTGCGTGACCATTCACCGCTCCACCAAATTGGATATACCTACCCGTGTAGGCGATAATTGTCTGCT